>NZ_JBALOZ010000013.1:0-55535 GCF_036965125.1 Bacillus sp. JJ1503 | reverse complement strand
ACTCTTTGCTTGGACTTTTTTCTCGCTCTGTCATTGTATCGGTAATGTAGTTTTGGAATAAACTTGGTAAGGGCCTGAGGAAAACAGCCAATTATTAATATTAGATATTGGCAATGTTCTTTTCAAACAAAAAAGCAGTTGGTATAGATTTTTCTATATCAACTGCTTTTCTATTATACCAACCCAACCCCGCGACCGCTCCACAATAGCCAGGCACTGTTCGCCATTAGTGAAGGATGGGAAAAATGTGTCAGTCCCCTGTCATTCTTATTATCAATGGGCTAACGTCTAAATACGCATAAGTGCGCCATTAGGCTTTGGTAACTCTTGATCTGTTATCTGATTCATTTTACAAAAATGTTCAAAAAATTGTTGTCCCAGCTCTCGTTCCTTTGGGTCACTTTTCAATGAAACTATATCAAGCAAAATTTGAGCCATCCATAAATTATCAAAATAACGATATTTACCTGTATTCCATGTCATTTTGTGGGGGAATTTTCCATTTACATAATACTTCCAAAAAAGCATCTGATCCGATTCCTGTTCTGTAAGTTGGAGTCTGTATTTTGAATGAGCAGGAATATATCCATCTTCACAGAGCTTACCGATAAAATTTTCATTCACCATATAGACACCTAAGATACGTCTGTCTTTTTCAGGCATGCTTGGATCTATTGCCGTTAACAGGACAACGCTATTTTGGTGCAAGCGGATGGGTTTGTTTGGCTTCCCCTTGTTATTACCACTTTTTATTAAGCCTGAAAAAACCTTCCACTCCGAAAAAGAACTATTCTGTTCTTCTGTGTCACACCAAAATACCATTTGTGATTCGGGATGAAGTTTATGATTTTTCATCAATTTTTCATGTTCCAAACGAAGTTCCTGGTTTTTTTGTTGTAGCTTTTTTTCCTCTTCCTTCTTCCATTCTTCCTCCTTTCGTTCCATTTCCTTTTTTTGTATTATTTTTTCTAGTGAATTAGCAATACTTTTATCATGTAGTGTTAAGTGTTTCCCAAATACATCGGGGAAAACAAACTTTTTATTTTCCGATGCGAAATGTATTTCAATACTAGAATCATTATGATTAACTATACTCCCCATGCCAAAACGCTTGTGTGTAACTTTCTTATTGATTAGATTCATTATTCTAGTCCTCCTTGTAGAATAAAAACTCGGTTACTATTAGATAGTAAATTGATAATTTTATTCAACTAACTTCCTTTAAAGCTCACACGACTGTTTGATTTTCCTTCGGTTTAAAAAAGGATATTAAAAAAACGTATCCATAATTCTATCTGCAAAAAAACACAGCAGAATTCGGAATACGATTTAAAAAACAATTATAAGACTATTATAACATTTCTTGAAAATATTACAAACTTTCTTATTGACAACACATTTTATTGTGAGGTAAAATGAAATTTTATTCTCTGTACTTGCTTGAAATAGCTATGAAATAAAGGCCTCCCAAAAGTCGCGAAACTTCTAGAAGGCCCCTATAAATAACACTTGTTATTACCGGTGATAAGTGGATTGATTCCACGATTAAACTCTTATCTAACCCTTATCCCTTATCGGGAACCTGCTTTTTCTTTTAAAACTATCTGCGATACTACCTCTACATGCATCGTTTGCGGATAGCCCTTTCGTTGTTTTTCATCACGTTTCGCAAAAGAATAACCAATAGGAACATCAATGAAATATAACAATTAAATTTTTATAGATTTTTATAGCCTTTTGGCGAATTAGTGGTTAATGATGTGGTCATGTGGTCAATTCCACGTGACCTTTATTATACAGCATTTCCGACTTGTTTTAGTACATTTAATATTAATGGAGAAACTTGAATAAGTACATAACCCAACCCAGCATTTTGAATCATGGTCCATCCCTTTTCTGCATTATTAAACATAAACATAAAACATGCACCAACTATAATAACTGAGGCTATTGGAAAACTTAGTGCAACTAATATGTCCACTACTGGATCGAGTACATGGGCTAACATGGACAGAGTTTGCTCCCCCATCCATTCTTTAGCTGTTGCTGGTACTACCTCAGCCGCATATACGGGTTTAGCCATAATTAATGGTATCGCAATTGTTGTTCCTACTCTTTTGACTATTTTACCAAGGTTTTTCTTTCTTTTAGGCTGCCTATAATCACACGACATAAATTCACTAATTGACATTGTTTGTACCTTTGCCATCTCAATCACCCTTTCTTTTTAGTGTTTTTTCTTTTCTTTTTGATTTTGTTCTTCTTCTTTTTCTGCTTTAACCCGTAATCAATCGCTAATAAACCAATCTGTAACGCTGCATTCTTCCAGGACATAATATCCCTCCTATTTAATTTCATTCCACAAATACACTTTGCAGTCCATTTCCTTGCACAGATCCGCAATTCTCTTTTTTCTGTAAGGGGTGGTTGTCACCCAAACTAATGCAAATTGTGGATTATATGTGGATAACTTTTTATATCTTTTAATCTTTTGGATATTTTTTGACATGGATTGTTTATAATCGATTTCTACAAAATGATGGAGTTTATTGAAGATGTAGGCTGCATCTGCTATGAGGGATATGTCATTTACGGATACTTTTACTTCGTTCTTCCAATTTGAAGGTCGACCTTTGGTGATGTATAAATCATTTCTCATTAAAAAGTGATTTACCTGTGGTGTTTTCTTTCTGATCTTTTCAGCTTGCACCATTTCTCGACCAGCTGCATTTAAGTAGTAGATTTTCTTTTTTTCTTCATTAAAGTAGGAAATATATTCACTTAAGCTAAACAGAATCCGTTGAGCGTTACGAGTTTGACCAAGGTTGTGCATTTTTTGCAACTGTTCCCTTGAAAGATAATCACAGTTCTTCAAGCTTAAAAGTATTTCCTCCACTCTTTGTTGTTTCTTCAATGATCAACTCCTCCCTTCGAGGTTTTATGGTGATATGAGGGGCAATCATCTTTTCTATTTGATCATTTTCAATAAATGGAGTTTGAACTATTCGAACTCCATCTGGTGTTTTATAAATAGCACGACCAGGTACTTCTAGTTTTTCTGCACCTGATTCATCCAGCACTACTCTTGATGCAACCGCATCCCTTAGCTTATAAGTAATAACTGTATCGCAATTCTGCTTGATCTGCTTATTCATGACATCTGCTGTCGGGTATTGGCTGCAATAAATAAGCCTGTATCCTAACCCGGCCCCTATTCTAGCTATTTCCGAAAGCGTTTCTTCACATTTGCGTGCTTTTTCCTTTTCTTCTTTCCCCGTGATGATGTTGGGCGAGATTTGCGCTGCTTCATCAACGAAAATGAAATGTCTAGTATCAATCCCAGCTTCTTTAATATCTTCGGAACCATTCTTATCAAACCAACATTTCATTTGGTCCATCTCACTTTTTACCTTTTGCAATGCTGATAAAGCCTCATCTAAGTTTGTAGCAACCTCCTGCACTTGTTTAGCATTTTTAAAACGGGTGAACGCTAAACCGCCTTTTAGATCAATGAGTGTTAGCCTTGTATTTTCGGGTTGTTGGTGTATTAATGATGTAATTATGATCTTTAAGAGAACTGTTTTTCCTTTTCTTGTCGCCCCTGCTAATGTGATGTGGCCACGTTCCATATCATGATTTACAAAGCCAAATCTGGTTTCCCCAAGAGGAATTTCCCAATCAATGCATTCTCCTAGCATACCTAAGTTGAAATTAATCTTATTTGGAATATGTCTATCTAAAACTTTGATATTGAGCATTCCATCATAATTTAATTCGATATCTTTATCCGATACATAACGATCCCTTAATATTTGCTTAATTTGAGGTAAAAGCTTTTCTTTAAAGTCCATTTGTACTAACCTTCTAAAGTTTATTGGTTTTTTTCTATTATTAAGACCATCCCTTAAATGCTCAATCTTCTTCTCGAAATCGGTCAAAGACATACCTAGTGGAATGCGATATACATATTCCGTACCCCATTCATGTTTTTTCTTCCGATAAAGTTGCATGGTACGAATTTCTTTTCCTTCCTTTACATATAAGCCACAATTCAAAGCAATTTTCTTAATCTTTTCTCCGTCATCTAACTCTGATCGTTTTAAATAACTAAATCCCACCAATCCAGTAGCAAGGGAAGTTGTAACAATTTCAAACAGCATTTCATCACCCCAAATTTATTATTTAATAATAAATAGTTAACCTGACAACGAATAGATAAATAATTGGTTAACGGCTTGCTACAACTGAATTTGTAAGCTTCGCCTAATCGTTCATTTTGCGAAATTACAAACGAAGGTTTCTACGAATAAGTTAGCGAATAACTAAGTGAATAGTAGATGTTATGACATACGGCTTGTACATAATTCCCAACTTTTTTAAATCCGATCGTATAATTTTGGGATTCATGGTCAAGAATGCTGATACAACTACTTTTTGGAGGTATTAAAATATGTGGGGATTAGGCAAACCACGAAGTAAATTAGGGAAATGGATGGATCGGAATGGTTTAGACCAACAAGATTTAGCTAGGACTGCCAAGGTAAGTAAAAATACCGTTACGAAGGCATGCAACGAAAAGGATTATATTCCAAGAGCAGATGTTATGAAGAAATTATTGAAAGCAATTAGAGAGATTGAACCAAATGCAAAAATGAGTGATTTCTGGGATATGTAAATTTGAGGTGATTTAATTGACTATAGCTGATGACTGGCAAATGTTAATTGAGGATTTGCAGAAGGTAGAGATTACCCCTATTGAGGTACGAAAAGTCCTTTTGTTTTACGACTTAACGCTTGAGACACATAAAGTTGTGATGGATGGCGATCCGTTTGAAGAAAAATGAAAAGCGCCCTCGTTATTGAGGAGCGCTTTCAACTTTTAGTTACAATATAGAAACTTTCATTATGTCCATAAACGGAACTTTGGTAATGTTAGAATCCTTTTCGATATGAATTAATCTTGTGCGACTATCCATTTTTATAATCTGCCCTTGAATCACCTCTTTTTCCCAGATATCTAATATTACTTCTGATTTTTCATCATGCGCTTCTACAAGTGAATTACCAATCTCTTCTAGCTCGAATTCGTCTCTCGTTGGTCGTTTTTTCTTAACTTTAGACATAATTATGCCCCTCTCCTCATACTTCGTACTGGTCCGACCGATAAGATGTTACTTATTTTAAAGGTTCTCTGTTGCTTTCGGACGTAACAATAGGTTCTAAATGACTCCTCATTTACTGATAACACCTTAATTCTACGCTGGCTAATATTCCCCTTACAGTCCAAGTATATCATTTCTAATATTCCTCCACTTGCTGCCGCCTTTAATAGTAAACTTCTCATCAATCTGACCTCCTTTACCATAATTATACAAGGACATTTGTTCGATTTCAATTGAACAAAGAACTAATGTTCGCATATAATAAATAAAAAAGGAGATGGAATGGATGATTAAAGATCGAGGAACTATTAAATGGACCGCAATGATGCTACCAGAACATGTACAGTCTTTAAAAGAAATTATGCTAGATGAACAAAAATTGAAGAAGCCCGAACTGGATGAACAAGCAATTGAAGAATTTGAATTAACCATCTGTGAAGCAATGGAATTTCACAGAACTATTATCATTGAAGTCTTTGAAAATGGCCTTTTTAATACGATAACAGGCACCGTTCACTATATTAACCACTTGAAAAGTCAATTAATTTTAAAAGATGATCAAGATTATTTTCACCATATACCTTTCAAAAATCTAGTTAATGTACACCAAGAGTGAGGTAAACAACATGATTGACTATACCCAATTTCCAAATCGTCAAATTTTATGCATCGATATGAAAAGCTTTTATGCAAGCGTGGCTGCAGTTGATCTAGGTTTGGATCCACTTACATGCTACCTTGCGGTTGTTGGGAGTACAGACCGACCAGGTAGTGTTGTGCTTGCTGCATCGCCTAGATTAAAGAAAGAATTTGGCATAAAAACCACAAACCGCTTATTTGAATTACCGAATGATCCAAGGATTAAAGTAGTTAATCCTAAAATGGGGTTATTTATCAAAGTCTCAACAGAGATAACAAAGCTTTTTTATCGATACGTCCCCCCTAATGCGGTCCATACCTACTCAGTGGACGAATCATTTCTTAATGTAAAAGGCCTTGAAAAGATATGGGGTGAACCTGAAACAGTTGCATATATGATTCAATCTGATATAAAAAATGATTTTGGCCTACCATGTACAGTGGGAATTGGACCAAACATGTTGATCGCTAAACTTGCTCTGGATCTTGAATCTAAAAAGGCACCCAACGGCATTGCTATGTGGACATATGATGATATACCAAAGAAATTATGGCCCGTCTCACCATTAAGGGAAATGTGGGGTATCGGGAGGCGTGTGGAAAAAACGTTAAATGGTATGGGGATTTTTAATGTTGGCCAGCTGGCTAAGTATGATCTTGAAATACTTGAGAAGAAGTTTGGAATCATGGGAAACCAACTTTATCATCACGCATGGGGAATCGATCTTTCCGAAATAGGCGCCCCTATCATGCAAGGTCAGATTAGTTTTGGGAAAAGCCAAATCCTAATGAGAGATTACAAAGAGGTTAATGAAATTAAGACAGTTATTCTTGAAATGGCGGAGGAAGTCGCTAAAAGAGCAAGGGATGCCCGAAAAGCTGGGAGAACCATTAGTTTTGGTCTTGGTTACAGCAATGATGAATTCGGCGGAGGTTTCCTACGTTCAAGAACTATTGAGAATCCTACCAATATTACAATCGATATTTATAATGTGTGCTTGCAGCTGATGAAGGAAAATTACAGAGGGCAGACAGTAAGGCAAATTTCAATTTCTATAACTAAACTAGTCGATGATTACCAAATGCAGTTGGATTTGTTCGATATCAATGGATGGAAAAAACGTGAGATCGGGTATGTGGTAGATAAAATTCGAAATAAATATGGAGCTGCTTCTATATTAAGGGCGGTGTCTTTTACAGGTGCTGGTACTGCTTTGCATAGGAGTAAATTGGTTGGTGGGCATAAGGGTTAGCTTATACAAAGAAACAACTTTATATATGTATGTATAGAATGGAATTTCTAATAAACTACCAATTAAATTACTTTTTTGTTATACAAACATGGTACTATTATCATAGCACTTGTCTAAATATAGAAAAAATGGGGGGAAAATCTATGCATACATATTTTAAAAAAACTAATGCCTTTATCCAAGGAAATTTAAACCTTAGGGCTCCTCAAAGAGCAGCTTATAGAAAATTACTCAGCGCTTTTTCTGAGAATCCTGATACTCATAAAATAGTTGTTTTACCGACCGGTACAGGTAAAACAGGAGTGATTGGTATAACACCATACGGTTTATCTGAAGGAAGAGTTTTAATAATCACACCTAGTTTAATCATTAGAGAAGGTATATCTGATGATTTTGATACAAGAAGCCAATTTAATTTTTGGACTAAACGAAATGTAATTTTTGACGATAACGATTTACCAAAAGTATATCGCTATGTCGGTTATAAAACCCCCGCAGACAAAAGGAGAATATTGGGCAATTTATCAGATTCTAATATAGTTATTGCAAACATACATAAAGTTTATAGTTCTACTTCCCGGAAAGCATTGGTTAACTTACTAGATAAAGATTTTTTTGACATGATTATTATTGATGAAGCCCATCATGCAGAAGCTGACTCTTGGAAAGAGGCATTGAATCATTTTGCTGCCGATAAGATAATCAAATTAACCGCCACACCCTCACGTGCTGATAATAAACAACTTGAAGGTGATATTGTTTATGAATTTTCGTTATCTGATGCCATTAGGGATAAGTATGTAAAAAACCTTGTCGCAGAGGATTATACCAATCAAAAACTTGAATTCATAATAGATGGAGAGACCGTTAACAAAGATGAAGCACTGGAGAAAATGGACAAGAATTGGCTAACTAGAACAGTTGCATATGCACCGGAATGTAATAAAACAATTGTAGATATGAGTATTAAAAAACTTATGGAAAAAAGAACTCACGGAAATGCTCATCATCAGATAATTGCTGTTGCATGCAGTATACAACATGCGCAGGATATCATGGATTTATACAGAAAAGCAGGGTTAACAGCTGACTATGTCTCAAGTGATCGGCCAGATGAGTCAGAAAAAGTGATAATAGAATATAAAAAAGGGCAAATTGACGTTGTAGTAAACGTTAATATGCTTGGTGAAGGCTTTGATCATCCTAATATCAGTATTGCAGCGATTTTTAGACCTTTTAGAACGTTAGGACCTTATGCTCAATTTATCGGTAGAGCATTACGATCAATTCAAGAACCTCAAACTATTGAAAACATAGACAACATAGCACACGTTATCTATCATAAAGAATTAGACCTTGACGATTTATGGTTATATTACACTAAAGAGAAGGAAATAGCTGAACGAAAAAAAATAATAAGATTAGACTTTTCTCCAAAAGATTTTGAAAAAAACCTTGGTGTAGGAGAAGTTGTTACAGAAGGCGAAATAATAAGTACAACAAAAGAATTTTTATCAGACGGTGTTGGTAATCGATACATGAATGAAATTCAAGATAGTATCATTTCCTACAAGCAAGAAACAGATGAAACAATACAAAGAATGCAGGATGCCAATGTTCCTTCTAAATATATAGATGAATTTATCGAAAGCAGAAAACGTGATCTGGAACAAGACATAAATAAAAAGCGGGAAAAATTACGAGAAGATTTATTACGAGAAGAATTGCATGACGCTCATACAGAACGTATTATAGAATGTGTTGAAAAATTGTTAAGGGAAACAGGACTTGAACTTGACGGTAACGAATTACCTAATAGTACAACCAGTGCTTTCCTAAAAAACTCAGGTACAAATATTGGTTATTGCAGAAAGTATATAAATAATAACCTTAAAACAAGGTTAAAACGTGGAATTGATGAATGGGAAACTTATGATTTTGAATTGGCTGAAAAGATACTTCCTGAACTGATATCTAGACTAAAAACTAAAATCGAAGGGTTGAGTTAAATGAAAAATTCACTCGAAAAAGTGGCTAAACTGTTAATGTATGAGGGACCAAGGATTACAGACCTTATCGCCAAAGCAGTAAATGAGAAAAAACACTTCTACATTAGCAAAACGGATGGAATGGAATTGTTAACCATTGAATTTACAACAGCTTATAACACTTCTGTACAAGACAAGTACTTCTTTAACTCCGATAAGGAACTGATAAAACAATTGCTTATTATCAATACAACCGAAAAAATAATTTTTGATAAATATGCTGATGCAAAAAGTTTACTTCAGTCGATAGACTTTGAGGTAGCATACGTTTCATAAGAAGAATAAGAATATTCCACTTCACAAATCTGTCACAAGGACTTCCCTCCTATTTGCCTAATATATGGGTAAAGGAGGGATTGTTTTATGAGTCGCATGTTAGAAGAACACGAAATTGTTGATGTCATCACTAGCCCTTATACAGATAAAGCAATTGTAATAATAGGTGAAGAGAATACTTTGTTACATTTTTACGCCGCTGAAACTGACCCTGAAAATGAAGAAAATCTAAAAATAACTCAGCATCTCCAATCATTCCAATTTTTCACAAAGCAGCAAGCGGACGATTTTGCAGAGAACATTACAACTATGTCAGCACTTGAACTTATAGTAGCAACCGGCAAAGCAATATATACATTTAAAGAAGCCCCTACACATTGAGTAAGGGCTTTTTATTACTTATAAAACTTCTGCGGCTTTTGCTAAAAGAGCCTTAGATGGGGTTTCATATTTAATGTAGCCATCCATCTTAGTGACCCAATGGTTGGCACCCACATCATATTGGCCGTCATGCTTATCACGATAACCGTACACCCTGTATTGCTCATCGGGTTGTAGGATACGGACCATTTGCAATTTACCAGCTGCATCTTCGGTCCACAAATTTATTGGTTTAAGAATTGATATGCGGCCAATCTGCCCCTTTTTAAATTCCGTTTTTCCCCACATTAGGACTGATTGAGCTTTTGTCTTTAGGTTTAATGCTTGTACTAATCCATTTACATGACCTTGTGCTATTGCATTCAAAAAATCATCATCTTTGAGTAATGCTGCGTCTGCTGCTCTATCTATAAATAAAGTCTCAGACAATACAGCTGGCATATAAGACTCTCTTAACATGTGGAAGTTTTCAGCCTTTGCTTTACGGTCAACTACACCATAATCTTTAATCTCCTTCATTACAGCAGAGTGGATAGCTGCCTGTATAATCCCAGAAACTGAACTAATTGACTGTGATGAATGTCTAAAATCCTCATAGCCGGTACCGCCCCCTGCGTTAATGTGGACGGACAATAGAAAATCGGCTTTCCATTCATTCGCCATGTCTGTCCGCTGCCTAAGAGAAAGTGTCTGATCTGATTCACGGCTTAGTTTAACAAGTACATTTTCATATGATGCGAGCATCTCCTTAATTCTTTTGGAGATTGTTAATGTTAGCATTTTTTCTAACAAGCCATTGCCAACCGCGCCCGGGTCCGTGCCGCCGTGTCCAGGATCAATGAATATTTTAATCATTTCGATTCACCTTCTTATTTTTTTGTAACTATTTTTGATTGATCAAACAAACCAGAAGCTGACAAACCAATCATTAATCCAAACATAATTTTGTCCTGAAGAGTCACTACATCTACATAAAAAATACCCGCTATTATTCCAAGTAAAACGGAAACAGCAGGTAAATATTTTTCCGGCATAAAGCCCAATCTTTTTATTAATTCAGTAAGAGCCAAAACAACAGCGATTACAATAGCAATTTCAAACATTATTTATCATTCTCCTTTTCAATTTTATCAAGCCTCTTATGAGCTTGTTTGCTAGATTCCTCAACCCTCGTAACCCGTTCACTTAATGCAAGAGTCTGTTTTTCATTTGCTTTTATATCAATCCTAATCGATTCAACTCCTGCATTGATATTGTCCAATTTGGTTTTGATGACAGCAGATTCAGACGCATCTGTTCTGACATCTTTATCTCGATTACGGCTAAATGTTAAAATTCCAATCACTGCACCTAGCAAGGTACATAATAATCCAATAACTGCTACGACTTGAGTGTCCAAACTATCACCTACTTAAAATTAATAGGCCCGATCGGTTCGGGGCAAGCTTAGATCTTGATGACAATATAAAAAGAGCCCTTGAAAAGGACTCAAACCAATTAATTATTTATTACCTTCATTCCAGTTAGTATAATTTTGGCATCGCTATTTAAATAAACAATGATGTCTTCTCTCAAAAATAACTTTGCATTTTCTTTAAGCATTACCTTTATTCCTCTTAAATCAAATTTATAGGCATATGCATTAATTGCATTAATAACGGTGAGTTCCTTTCTGGATAAGGGTTCAACGCCGGAGTTTAATTGTTCTATTAGGAAATTTAGAATCACTCTTGCATTACCTTTCAGTAATTGCATTCTCCCTTCTAGAACACCAATATTTTCCTCAATGTATTTTCTTGCTGAAACATAATCAAATTCATCAACACATTGATTTATTTTATTTACCAGCTCATCCAATTTCATTTACCCATCTCCCATTCACTCTCCAAAAGTATCTCTTTTTAATAAAATGATAACCTTGTTTTTTGAATGGGTAAATAGGCATAGTTAAAAAGTATCAAAAATGTTCCCGATCGGTTCGGGGAAAACTGTGGTCATCATGAAATAAAAAGAGGACTGAATTTCTCAGTCCCCACACATTTATTAATATAACTCTTTATACACAATTACTTTTAATGCCGTTAATTCTTAGAAAAGGTAATTAATAATCTTCTAGATATAATATTCTAAATTTCAACTCGTCATTAGCATCTAAAACCCCAATGACAATCTGATTATCTTCAGTCAATGTGACATACCTTAAAGTTTCATCACCTTCGGTCATAAAGTTTGTATCCGAAGGTGTCTCCATCTTTGCAAAGACAGATTGTGTGTATTCAAGTGGAAGAATATCATCTATTCCTTCTTCCGGTCTATCGAGCCACTTAAACATGAAATCTTTCAATTTCATTTGTTCAATTATTGATAAACTTTTCTTAAATACTAGTTTGTTTGCAGTTACTTCTTTCAACTTTACCACTCCTTAATAGTAGGTAAAGTTTATACGTAAAAAATCCTAACAACAAGGATATTCTAATGACAATCGCTTTACATTTTAATTACTTGCTAAGTAAGTAGTAATATACCTGCTTTATTGCATAAAAAATACACCTCGCTGGGTGTTAGTTGCTGCACATTATTATCCGATTGCTACATAAAAAGCCAACAGGAGTCTGTTGGCTTAAACACTTTTTATTAAACTAAAGCACCCATCAGATAAACATGTAACACAATAATGAAATAACAAGATTCGGTATTCCAATCAAAGCTGAACGTAAAGTGATACTATATCGATTTCGTCTATCTTCAACTGATTCTGTTTCAAAATTTGCTCTCATACGGTCACCGCTTACCATTGAACCTGATAAAACAATTGATATGCTAATAAAAATCATGCCTATAATACCTGATATCAAATATGCCTTTTCATTCCCCCACACAACTATGGATATTAAGACACCTATTAAAGATAAAAAAATCCCTATAAATAAATATCTCATAACATCCCCTCCCTTATTTATATTACGTCAAACAATAATATAGGTTTCACTTTTCCACTATTCTGCTCCTTTAGTGAAAAGCGACTGTCCTTGTTGAACAATCTCGTCCGAAAACGACATAAAGAAAAGCACCCTTCAGGATGCTCTCAATTAATATTCAAATTCATTACCCATCATTTCAGCAAAGTTTCTTGCTTCATCAACAGATGCCTGACAAATTTCACACTCTGCAACATGCTCTCTTAAAGGCGCTTTATCTCCTTCACCATATTTATGAGGATTTGCCAACAGAGCTTCTCTCACATACATATTCTTTTCGCAGTAGTCCATTCATTCCACCTCCATTTGTCTACTAATTTCGACAAATAGAAGGGAATTCCTGCATAAAGATATACCTAGCTTAAGCACTCATTGCAGCGCGTCTTTCTAATTCCTTTTTAACATCTGCTTTTAGAAAAGCTGGTACTGCAATTTCACCTTCTTGTGGGTTTTCTAATACCCTTAATCCTAATTCTACTAAGTCCGCATACAATGCTACCATTCTACAACACTCCTTTTATTGTTAAAGTTTCTATTAATTCTGCCATTGCAAGTTGATTATTGATTTTATCAATTTCCTGTTTTTCAATACTTTCTGCTAGGGCCAGTTGTAGACCTAACCTTTCCTCTTCCAGAGCTTTTATGCGTTCCTCCGAGGTCGGGACTTTAGGGATGGGAATACCAAACAAAAGAAAATTTCCTTCCGTTATGTTCATGACTTCTAACAAAGTCAAACCCTTCTCTTTTTGTTCTTGAACAAGTGAAGGTATTTCATCCTTATGACTATAAGGCAATAACATCGTAAATATCCCCCCTGTGACTAACTGAGATTTCACCCGTTTGTGCCCCATAGGAGCCATTAGTAGTTCGAAGATAAATTTGAATCGTATCGCCTTTATTAACGGTAATGTCCTCGGTATAAGTAACTGCTCCGGTTCCTTGTGTATGAACCCGTTCAGTCCCACGGGCTACCCCATTTACATAAATTCTTCCATAAGCACTGACCCCACCCACTTGTGAATTGGGGGTGAATTTAATTCGTAAGACTCCCGGACGATTGGTTTTACAACTCCATACATTCGTATAAGTAGTACTAGCGGTTGCTGCGTTCGCATGTTTAACCAAAACATCGTTCCCCGCTTCAAAAGGAACCGAGGCGGGTGGTCTCTGGGAAGCGGTCAGAATCCCATCACTTCCAAGGGTAGCCACCCCGTTAGCCGCCCCCTTTTGGGTCATAGGGATTTGTTGAAGGTTATCCACATTCGATAAACCGACTTGGGTTTTGGTGACGCCATGAGGATTCGCTTTATCCGCCAAATGCGTAGCAAGGTCCTGTCGGATTTGTGCCAATTCTTGCTCTGTTGCACCTGAATTTATAGCATCTTGCAGGACTTTTAATACCTCATCTATAGTGTCCATATTTGCATTTTGATCATTAACATTATAAAAATCATCTTGACCAGGCTTAATTAAATTGAAATTGGTTGTCTTAGTAGGCATTAGTTCAACACCTCTTCCCTTAAATGCCTATGTGTAAATGCTGCTAATTGAGCGTGGGTATAATTGGCTAATTTTGAATTCTGATTAAATCGAAGTTCAACTGTAAGGATCATGTTTTGTGGTGTAATTCGCTCCAACATGACAACTACAGCATCAAACTGCCCTTTAACGGTAAGTTCGATTTTTACATTTATTGTTTTGGCTGCTACATCTCGTTTCAACTCATATTGCCCTTCACCTAGTAAACTATCGAGTAGCTGTTTTAAAACACGATTTGTATAAGGTGCTTGCTCTTGATAACGGGTTAATAAACGGAATCTTCTCGTTTCAATTGAGTCCGTTGCAGGAACTTTTATTTTCAACATTTTTTCCCTTCGTGCTAACCCTTCTTCGGTAGCTAACATTATAAACCGATTATTAAAGCTATCCTCAATTGCTTGCCAAGTAGCTTCTAACAGTTTGTTTTCCACGTTTGCGATTTCAACTAACTCTTTAATTTCATGCAAAACTGGCGGTAAATAGCTTAGTATATCTACTTCTCTAGGCAACTAAAACACCCCTTACTGGAATGGACTCCTTATCTAGTTGAATGTTTGATGCTGCACCATTAAGTAAAGTATTAGCTATATCAAGTACACCTGGTACTCCTAGCAGTCTAGTTTCGATTTGGCTAATACGAACGACTACCCCCGTGTGATCGCCAGTATAATCAATTGATTTTGCCCACTCTTCTGCGAGCTCTTTAAAATAGGCATCTACGGTGGATTGCACATTTACTTCAATGTCACGCCAAGTCCAACCGTCTTGATAAGTGATATTTAATACGATATCAATAACCGTATTATCCACTCCTGAAATTGTAACAATATGGTCTATTGGTGCAATCCCTATACCTTCACCTTGCATACCTAATGGATCCACTCTCTCTTGAATAGCATCGATTAGCGTTTGTGTGGGCTTTCCAAATAAGGAGTTGATAATTGTAAGACCTACTGTACTAGCGCCATACTTAGCGCGATAGACACGCACTCCCCCAACACCATCTAGCTCACCGACTTTTTGTTTATAGTCAGCACGATTACCACCGTATGCGACAGATTCAAATGAATTAAAGTAACGTTCTCTGAATGCTTCAGTTTCTTCTTCATCTCTAGCTGGTATTAACAATACTGTTAGTTCAGCATTTGTTAGCCCGTCAATATATTCAATTGGAATTAAGGGACCTGAAAATAAATTTCCGATATTTCCATATGTTTCACATTCAAGAGTAAATTCCCCCTGTGCTGTACGTTCAATTACGACATAATTTAATTCATCTAAACTGAAGCGAGAGCTGATTGGCACATCCATATTAAATACACCTTTCCATTTTGCCTTTGTGGCTGGGAAAGGTTTCAGTCCTCGTTCCACCGCAATACGAATTAAATCCTCTCTAGGAGCAGTATCTGCAAAAACTCGGTCATTGTTTGCTTGAATAGTGGCCAACATTTGGACAGTTTCTATACTATTCGCTGCAGTAGCATTATAGATTAATGAAGTTCCCTCACGAGTATCAAGAGATGGATCTACTCCAGAGAGCTTCTGAGCCATTAAATCTTCATAAGTTATATCCAAATTTAAAGGCTCAGCCATCAGTATTCCACCTCTCTCTCACTCTCAAATTCTCCATAGATGTTATGGACTGTAAATGTGACATCAACTTTCTTCTTTTTCACAACAAAAACAAAGCTATCAACAGCATTAATACGGTCATCCTGCAATAGGCATTCAGTAATTCGTCTCTTTATTTCAGGTAAAACATAAGCTGTTGGCTTACCAAATAAGTCCTTCAATTCAACACCGAAATTCCATGAATATATGATGTGATCATATCTTTCAATATTAAGCATTAAAAAAATCGCTTGTTTTAAGGCTTCTATTTCATCAACAAAGCCTAAACAGCGATCTTTATCCATATATAATTTAAAGTTTTTTGTTGGAGGTGGTGACGACTCTTCGAAGTCAGCTATTAAACCATCATTCACCTGTGGAATCATTTGACCACCTCTTTATCCCATACAATGTATTTTTGGCCACCTTGCATTTTTACCAGCATCACTGTGTCTCCAACTTTAAGAGCATTATGCACAGTGAACTTTTTCCGGCCTTTATATTCATGAGTGTGAGCTTCCGAGACTTCAGTAACATGATTAACGCTCATTTCAATCTCATAATCTCGAACATTTCTTGTCAATATTAGTTGCGCAACCGTTAATTCCTTCTTTTGCTCAACAAGTATTTTAAGGGGAGATGTGCTAGTTACATGACCGAATTGAATTGCAGTCGGATCAGCTGCTGCTATCGATTCCATAGCAGCTTTTTTTATTGCCCTTACTATGTCATTCATATCACGCAACGAAATCACCTCCCAATAACTTTAAGTCCATGAAATGCTCGTTTTCTTTAAAGGTATGCTTAACATTATCTACAAGCATATAGTTCATCACTTTAATATCATCTAAATCAAGGTTTACGACTACCATGTTACCACCGCGAACATAAATATTTCCGAAAGCCTTTTTAATGCTTAAATTCCTTGTTTTTCGATTGTACAAAGACAAAAGGGCATCTGCCTTAACCTTACCGTTCGTTGATTCCTTAATCGTTTCAAAATACTGCAATAGGCCAAAACGGTTGATGTTATTACTATCTTGAGCAATATAGATTTCACGCTTACCAGTCTTTTCGTTCTCATAAGATAGTTTTATTTTGTTGTAAGTATTTGAATCAATTGATGAGGTGTAATCAAAACTTTCACCAGTTTCTTCGTCAACTAGCACGTCTAGTTTCATTTTTTCAATGTCTCTGAGAGTCAATTTTCCAAAGTTATCGTATAGGATATACATTTTTTTAGTGTTATCCATTGTAAGATCTAGCGCGTTCTGAAACATATCAAATAGCGTTTTGTTATCCTCTACTCGACTGGCAATCTTATAGCCTGTATCTTCAATAGTACCCGTGTTCAGCCTAAAATCGGCAGCAACCATTTTAATAAATTCGGATGCTGTTTTGTTAGTGTAAACATAAGTATCTTTGTTTTTTAAATAGCGTAGCTGGTCATAAGCTGTCACATTTATATGGCCATCTTTTGTTCGTTTTTTAGTAAAAACAAACCCATAAAAGATATTCTTTCCATCCTTTTTTAGGCTGACAGCATTTCCCTCTTCGAACTCTAATGCTTGATCTTTTACAACACTGAAAGTCAGTTTACCGGGAGCACCCTTTCGAACTGTTTCCCAAACTATTCCCTCTTCCACGGAAGGTGCCATTAATTTAGAACCATTTTGAATGATTAACTCAAAGCTCAAAATTTAATCACCTGCCCCGGAAAGATAAGATTAGGATTATTGATCCCATTTTTAGCAGCTAACTCATCAGTCATAGCTTTAGTTGCTTTTCCATAATACTTCTTGCATAAAGCCCATAATGTATCACCTTTAACAACTTTGTGAGACTTAGGGGGAGGCGGAGCATTTGTTGTTGGTCTTGGTTTAGTGGTTTTTGCAACTGGCTTAGCACTTGCGGCCGCCGCAGAAGCACTCGGCTTTTTAATTTCAATAACCTTAGTGCCGTACTCCCGATACTGTTTTAAAAGAATTGTAACAACTACATCAAATCCCTGATCTGCATTTTCTTTAATTGAATACTCTTCCAAAGATACCTTTATATTTGTATCGAATAATAAATCGCCACTCGGCTTTAATCGAGAGACAATAAATTGAAAGGATTTATTATCAACCTTTAATTTTTCAAGCTTCTCCAAATAAAAGGTAGCCGGTTGAAAGCCATCGGGATAAATAGCAAAAGGATATTTTGAATTTGGCAGCAACAAATCGAAAGAAAGTTCGGTTAACCCCGCTTTTTTAAGCATATTAACCTCACCCTCATTGATTAAGGTCATCGTTGTATTTTTATTTCTAATCTTTGTTTCTAAGCTAGAAGGAGCGACTGGAAGCTGTACATCGTCTATAAAGAAGTTATATGCCATCTAATCTGCCCCTTCCGCAATTACATCTAAAGTTTCCTCAAGCTTTTCTCCGAAACGGTCAATGATTCCATCTAAATCAAGATCAGAGTTAACCGTATTATGGTTGGTCATATCAACTTTAACCTCGGCAGTCGTAAATCTATTAATTACATCTCTCTCAGCTAGATCACGAAGATATTTTAAATCTTCTTCTGCCATTTCCATCGAATCTGCCATCTTTTTAGTGTTTCCAGCTGTTTCTTTTCCTGTTTCGTTAACCGCGCTTTTTATGCCTTCTAATCCAGATAGAGCATCTTTCATGGTAGATGTAGGGTTATTTTTATCCCCAGAAAATAAATTGGAACCCCAATTGTACCCAGCATCCCAAGCTCCGCTATACTCAATCCTTGATTTGATAGCTGGTGCATTTCTACTAAGGGTTATTGCGCTATCATTTTTGCCCCAAGCAAGTACGCTGTCTTGTAAGGAAGAAAGACCTGCAGTCCAATTTGTTCCAAAAATAGAATCTATTATATTAGTAACTACTTTTCCAAGAGATAAAAACCATGAAATTATTTGTCCTAGTAAATTTGCAACAGCATCACCAAAACTGTTGAAGCCACCATTGAAAACATTCAAAACCCATTCAATTATCCCTATCCAAGGCTCTGCAAAATTTGTCCATAAGATTTGAATAATTGCATTGATTACACCAACTACTGTATTCCAAATGAAAGCACCTAAAACTGCAAAGGCACCTGCGATAATACCTGTGGCACTGTATGAAGTTCCAGCGAAGTGATTTACCGCAGCTACAGCACCATAAACAATTAGGATTAATACAACAATCGCACCTATTAACCAGGCAATAGGATTAGCAGCAATAGCGACACTAAGTGCAGCCATAGCCGCAGTCAACCCGTAAGTAGCTGCCGTTGAAACGATTGTTGCAGCTACATAAGCCCATTTTCTAATAGTTGCTGTTGCAGTTAGAGCTGCAGCAATAATTTGTTGACGGTTTATCCATAGAAGCGCTATTCCATATGCTACTAACGCAATTGTTGCTGCAACTATGGCTGGTTCTGCATATGACCAAGTATCATAAACAAATCCACCGATGGACATTAGAACTGAAAGAGTGGATAATGCAATGTTTGAAAGTATATGCAATGAATTAACTGTGCTGTTTATTACACTTTGAAACTTTTCATTGTTTGCTATTTCATTTAATTTTTGAAGAACTGGCTGAAAGGCCCATAACGCTTCGTTTTTAAAACTGGTCCATATTTGCTCAAAGGTCAAAGGCATTGATGCAAAGTCCTTGTTTATTTGATCTGCTGCCGCGAACATGGCTTGCTTTATTACATCTGCCGACAGTTTTCCATCTGCTGATAATTCTCGAATTTTCCCTATTGGAATTTCTAAGTAATCTGCAATATTTTGAATAATATTAGGAGCATGTTGAAAAATACTGTTTAATTCCTGTCCTCGTAATACTCCACTGCCTAGTGCTTGTGTTAATTGTATTGTTGCATTCTTTACACCATCGGCATTTGTTCCAGCAATGCTATACTGTTTATTTAACAATTCAGCAAAAGCAATGGCTTCTCTATTGGAACCGAAAGCATCTTTAGCATTCATGCTCAGTTTCCCAACTAAATCTGCTGTATCCGCATAAGATCCGTATGAACGCTGAGCACTATCAAATATCATTTGTTGTAATTCAGCTGTAGTTTGTAATCCGTCATTTACCATTTTTAAGCGCGCAGTAATGTTGGTCATTTGATCCGACAGTTCGATTATCGATTTCCCAGCCTGAAGGGAAAGGTACGTACCAACAATTGCAACCAACTTTGATAAAAATCCACTAGCAGCAGATGAGCCTTGATTAATACTATTATTCAGCTGTTGTTGCTGGTTATTAGCTTGATGAATTTGTTGTTCGATTTGATTAAAAGAGTTTTCTGCTAGAGCTAATTGCTGTCTAGCTGCTTGTATACTTGCCGTATCAACAGCGTTACTTGATTGCATTTGTAATTGCTCAAAACTATTGATGACAATGTTCATGGCGTTATTCATTGATTGAAAAGCACGAGACATGTTGTCTTGTACTTGTACTACTGTTCTGATAGTAGCCACAAAATCACCGCCCTTTTAAACAAAAAAAGAATACATCGTGTAGATGTACTCTCTTCGTGTCTATATATTTTTAACCTTTTTAATATATTTGATCCATAAATCGATGTTCTCAATATATTCTTCTAGGCTAACATTTTCTATTTGTTTAAAATCATACAAACTTAATAGAATTTGCATCCACGTATTATTTCCATGCATTTTAATTCTTCCTATAGGGAAACCGTTATAGGAAAAATCAATCGCCTTATCACTCATTCTTCTTAATTTTAATGCTCCATGTTCATTGCTTTGATTCAATTTAATAAGAAGATTTTTTATGAAAATTTCTTCATTATCAGAAATAGAACAATATTTGCTGTCCTCTATATCCCTTATTAGGTGAATGTAATAAGAAGAAATTTTTCCATTTTCATTAATAGGATTATTTTTCGGGAATTCTTTTTTAAATATTACTGAAAATAGTCTTTTTATCATGTTAAAACATTTTCTTAATAAAGGCTTTATAAATTTTTTCATCTATTTCAATCAGACTTTTCTTCTCATTTTTAAATTCAATAGCTAATAGATGAGTCCCCTTATTTTTTGCAGATAAACCGGCTAATAAACCAACTGGCCCTAACAAGGCGCCCCCTACTAACCCTCTTGCGATACCACTAACAGCGCTTTTACGATGTTCTTCAGTAACTAACTCATAAGATTCCACAGTCGTCTTATCTAGTGGTATTGATTTGGATAAATTCAATGCAATACTTGGACTACCTAGAAAGATGGTCACTTTATTTCCTTCATAATCTCCAGCAATAACTTTATTTTTAGCCATAGACAATCCCTCCCTTACCATAAATATACAGAAAGGGAAGGAGGATATCTATACTAATTGCTAGATTCGAACATCAAAAAAGCTGAGCTTCAACTATCTTTTCCTTCTTTTCCCTTTACCTTTGTTTCTTATTCGCTCAGCTTCTTTTTGCTGCTTTTTCTCTGAGTCAATTTTTATTTGAACTGAAGCTATAACAAAGGCTTTTTCCTCTTTTGGCAAATTGAGATATTCAGACGGCCACTTTCGAAGCTTATGCAAACAATAATGAACGACATTTGCTTCTGAGTCACCGTCTTCAATTAGTTTTTTGCCTCTTCCACCAACTCTTCCATAGTAACATCAAAGTTGTTTACCTCTTGGATAAACTTAGTTAATTCTGCATATTCACCTGGAAGGAGCATCTTTTTAAGCAAATTTTCAGCCCCCATAACACCGTAGCTATTTTGAAGTTCGGAGTTATTAAGGTCAGGGAATTTGACACAAGCAGTAGTCAACTTCAAAACATAAAGATCATAATCTGTTTCAGGTTGATAGATATTCTTCTTACCAGGAATAGGTACTCGTTTTGTAGCACTTTTACGATACGCTGCATCTTCATCTGCAGTGACCGGTGCTATCTTCCATTTGATTGGGTTCCCGTCTTCCCCTTTGAATCTATTAGAAACAAAAACTTCTTTCATCGTTGCTTTCTCTACATTTTGCGCGAAAAATGCTTGTAAACTACTCATTTATATCACCATTCCTTTAATTTTAATTAAAATAGCTCACAGAAATGAGCTCTAAATTAGGATTGCATTGCCTGTAAAATAGAGAATTTCTCTGGGAATTCAAAGCGTTCAAAAGTAAAGTCGAATGAATCCTCGAGATATTCTGCATCCGCATCAATCAGGGCTACAATACCTCCATCCATATTGCAGTCTTTCAAAATGGTAGTTTGTCGACCTACATCTGAGGAAGCATCCTCATTCGTTACTTGAATATCGAAGTAAATGTCCTCACCAGTTTCTTGATATCGATAAAGTAATTCTCTGAAAATAGTAGTGTTGTAATGAAATGTTGCTGATCCAGTTCCTTCTCCTCCTGCTGATTTGTTTCCTTTCGAAACTTGACCCATAATAGGGACTTTCGTTTTGGATTTCTCATATCGAGCTTCTAAGTTGATAACATTCGCAAATTTATAGCGATTGCCTGCAATGGTTACAAAAGCTTCGCCTTGTGCACCATGAACTGAATCTTTAGCATGCATTGTTTCATTCATTGAGATACCTCCCTTACGCTACTGTAGTTGTAATATAGAGTTGTGACATAGCCACTGTAGGCTCAATCACTTCATCTACAACAACAGATTTTTTTGAGTTTCCTTGTTCAACTACAACTTGCTCTGGATCAAAATTTTGAATAGCTCTAATACCTTGCAATTCTCTACGATGTGTCACAATGTCACCCCATAAAGAAACACGCCCACTTTGGTCATTTGGAACTTTACCTAGGTAGCGCGTGTTAAATAGTGTTGCTGTATCAATTGCGATTTGATCTAATACACGAATGACTTGATTCATGCTAAAATCCTCGTTTTTAACCGGTGTAAATGAAGTGAATGTATTCACATCTTCAAGAACACGAATTTCATCTCCAACACGATGGAAAACATATTTCCCTGCCTTAAGTAAAGCAGTAAGCTGTGGTTGGGTCATGGTTTCACTCATAACAAGTGTGTGTTCACCATCATATTTTTTGTTTGTATTTGATTTATTTACAGCTACACCAGCCTGAGCTCCAACTGTCCAATAAACGGCACCAAAGATTTCCTCATCAGTACCATTAGCATCGTTCTGTACATCGATAATTCCCTCGTGATCAGCAGCTCCTAGCTTATGTCCAACGATTTGTAATTTTGCACCCACTTGATCACGTAACCGTTTTGTATACTCAACGTACAGCGATTTAATTGTAGGCTCTGATGATAGGCAGCCAATCGTATTAAATCCATACGCTTCTAATGAATCCAATGCTTCTTGGTGTGCACCGCCAGTAACAGCGCTGCCGTTTGAACCACCAGTTAATGCTGTTCCAGCAGTTTCAGCAAGTGTTGCATCTGATTTAAACATTACATAATCATTTTCGGTGAGTCCTTTAGCATCAGTAACAGCTGTTTGCTCGTCCACTAATACGTTGTCCAAAAGTGTTTGTACATCAAATTTTGTTGGTTCGTCTACGTTCGCATGAATGACAATTTTAATATCGTTTCCACGAACACCTTTGTATTTTGCAATTGCAAAAGTATTAGTAGCTGCCGCTGCACCAACTACAAGTCTATAAAAATACACAGTGATAGCATTTTTAAATACATCACGAATTCCTTTTAATTTGGGATCAGTATAATCGTAACCAAAGATTTTACGAGAACTCTTCTGTAAATCCTCTTGAGTGACTGTGAAAACATCACCGTCTACACCCCAATCAAGGACAATCGGTAAGCCGACGTAACCACGATTACTAAGATTCACAAACGCACGAGCCTTACTAATGAAATTATGATAAGTACCTGGAAGTACTTTGTTTTGAGTTAAGAACGTTCCGCCACCTAATGCCATTACTTCTTGCCTCCTTTATCAAATTTATCCAAAATCTTTTCTACTTCAGAAAATGAATATTTCTTGTCATCTTTTAGCAATGCGTTTAATGCATCGCGTCTAACTGCATATCTTTTACTTTTGACGATTTGTGATTTAGAAAATTTAATTTCTGAGTCTTCGGCACCTGCAACTGCTTTTTCCTTATTGGTAGCCATATCCTCACCCTTTCTTTTTAGAGCGTTGTTCTAATGAGCCCATGAATGTTTTTTCTTCTTGTTCTTGGAGAAAGAAGTTGAAATGAATAAAGTTGTGAGCTACGCCATCAACAATCTCACTATTTGCACCTGTACCAAGCATTACCGAGCCGTTTAACTGCGTTATTTCCTTTAAAGATTGTTGTACCTTCAAAGTCATATTTGCGCTCTCTGACGCACCACTAGAGGGAAAATATTGAACGTTGAATAGAGTCGTCACCCTCCATCTATTGCAAATCTGCCTAATATGCTCTAGGGATAAAAATTGAATAAAAAAAGCAGGAGTCTTAAACCCCTGCGGAACATCATCAACATATTTTTCATAGCTATCTCCAAAGGCCTCGTGAAGTTTAATGGAAATAGCAGTGATGATATCATTGATCTCCATCAAAAGCCTCTCCTAACAACTTCTTAAGTTTCTTTTCGATTATTTTTGGCGCTTGGCGCTCCACTTCATCAGCAGAAATCGTCATCATAAAGCGACCTTTTACCCAGCCTTTTTTATTTCTTGTCCTATGTCCAAATTCAACATATGAAGCATATTCCACTGGATTAATGACTTCTAATATATACAAATTCCCTTGCTTGGTCACTTTCAATGTGTCTGCAAAAGCTTTTGCGTTCTTGCCTTTGCTACTAGCTTCAGCTTCTTGATGTGTTTTCGTTGTCCATCCACGTCTAAGTGTTCCACCTATTTTTTCAGTACTAGCGGTAAAGGACACTTGTTTCCCATCTTTTGTAACAAAGTTGACCTCTTTGCTGTAAAGTCCAACAGGTGTCCTTCGAATAACCTTCGCTAATAATCTTGCTGCTAGTTCTTTTGAACACTCTTCACAAAACTTTTCATATTCAACACGTTCCAACTGTTGCATTCTTTTCTGTAGCCGTTTTAATTGCTCGAAATTCACACTGCCCCAACTAGCCATCAAGCATACCCTTTAAACAATTCGAGCATGATTTCTTGATGATTGGTATAAACTGCAGGCTCTCCGCTTCGAGAGTATTTAGTTGTCCTACTATTTTGAGTGACGATAATCTTTGATCCGGGCTTGATTTCAATTTCGGGAGCAACAAATAGTTTTGTAGACTGTGCAATGACTGCAGGAGCACTTTTATTAGTAGCTGCTGTTTGCTTTTCAAATGATAGCTTGCAAGGTTGGTTTTCAAGGACAACTACCTCTTTTTTACTTGTTATATGAGTAATCGGGTCTTTTACCGACTGATACTCTTTAACGGTACAAATACCATGGTACTGGCTTTCAATGGCTTTTCTAACCGCATTCACTTATTTCCACCTCAATTTTCTAAAACGATTTAATTGAGATTGATAATTGTATATAACTTTTTGAGTGGACATTTCACTGGCAGATGTCCTCACGTTACCAAGTTCCACTCGAGTATCTCCCTCTTGAATTGAAGTAGCAACTTTTGAGTTCTCAGGATCTATTCTACGATTTTCCTCGCTGATCAAATCAACAACCATATTGGCATGAACAAAAGAGAGTTCAGGCGGAATATCATTGCGGTTACAGTGTATTAGGACGGCTTGCCTTACCTCTTTAACGTACATAGCCAACAACGTATCATCCGGAAGTTTTTCTGCTGGTACCTTTGCTTTAACGATTTCTAATACATCCATAGTTAATCATCATCTCCAGCAGCAATAACCTCCGCCTTTAAAAAGACTTCATAATCTTCTGCGGAAACTTCAGTCTTCTCACCTTTTTTATAACGCAAGTCATTATGTTTAACATTTTTTATTAAAGTAATTTTATATAGCTCTTGTTTTTTAGTTGTTTTCTTTTCGGACACTTAGAACACCCCTTTCAAAGAAACAAGGAGAGGTTTCCCTCTCCTTAGTTACCTGCTACTTTTGCAATAAAGATATTATCGATAGTTTCAAAGCTTGGTAGGACAATCTCGGAAACTACGGTCATTACGTTAACAGGGTGTTCTTCTTTAATTGAAGTAATTGCTACACCAGTGTTAACAATATTTACCTCAGCTTTTGTTGCTCCCGTCATTAAATCAGATTCCTCTGGAGTTGTACCGTAATATGTTTGTCCCAACTTACCATCAGGGATGAGAGTAAAATGATCATCCGGATAGAAATTGTTAAGAGATCCATTTTCTGCACGATACTTTTTGTTGTAAACGGCAACTTTGAGACCTAGTTTAGTAGTTAAGTACTGTTTAAGCATAGACTCTGTCATAATGACATTCTGGCCACCAAGTGGGTTCATATCTAAACGTATGCTCTTATGGTCTAATAGATATCCAAGTGTTTTTCTTGTCATAATAGCATTTGTTGGGCGAACACCAGTGTTATCTTCCACGGTATCCATCCAAGTTAAAATATCTTGAATTGGTGTAGAATCCGGTGAGCTCCATTCTGCCCCAGCAGTCAAGGTTTCTTTATGGTCATCCTTCATTTTGTAATCATAATCAAGGTTTACTCGATTGGCTGTAACTGCTATTTTACCCGTTGACAGAAGTTGCATGATCATTCGTTCAGGCTGAACTGCAGCACCGTTGACCAAGGTTGTCACATCATCATAGATATTATTTACAATGGTTTTGTAGGCTTCTTCAAGATTAGATGCGAGAAGTCTATTTAACTCTTGACGGTCCTTTTCCCCAATTCTCATTGACTCCCTGAAAAATGGCATTTCCGTTTGAATCTTGCTAAATCCAATTCGATCACGAACAGTCGCTTTTGTATCGAATTCAGACGGCATAAGAGCAACCGGTAACCCATTTGAGCCTTTAATCCAAGATAGATCTAATCCTAACTGCTTCTTCGCCGGAAAAAGCGTAGATCCTAGGTAAGGGATCTTGTTGGATGGATTATTTTCAAAATAAGTAGCAATTTCTTTGGCGTTTACTAAATCAAAAATTGTTGGCATTTATATCATTCCTCTCTTATTTCAAAAATGTGATTTGCTTTAGTGCGGTAATCGCTTCCGCTGCAGGTGCTTCTGGCAATTTATCTAGAGCAACAAAGCCATGAATCATAGCTGCACCCGGAGCTGGCCCATAAGTGACATCTACATCATTAAAAAGGACACCTTCTGCTCCGGCATCATTCTTTTTAACGGCCAGTACAGATTCACTTGCTAAAAATCCCCCACCTACAATAGTGCCTGCTGGGACGATCTTTTTGCCCTCTGCATTCGCCGTTACACCAGCATCACTCACCGTAACAGTAAGGTTGACGTAATGATCAGGAAACTTTACAATTCTTTTTTTATTAGTGAATGTTGTTTCAACAAATTTACTCATTGATTTTTTCCTCCTTATTCAAAGTAAGATTTACGAGCTTCTTCTAAGCCTGTATTGCTTTTTGCTGCTTCTTCAGCAAGTTTTTTTCCAAAGCTATTAGCATTTCCATTATTCCCAGCATTGGGATCTCCCCCTGGTGGAGTAGCTCCTTTTATTCCTGGTATGTTAGTTTCTGTAACAAATAAAAAGGACTTCGATGTTTGCAGTTCTTTAATCTGCTCATCAAGCCCTTTAGTGACGTTTCCGTCCGTACCTAATTCAATTTTGGTTTTGTCTATAAGACCAGATACCAAATCCGCATCATGGACCTTACCAGCAAGGGCTAGTTTAAGAGCTCCAGTCAGTTGAGTTTCTTTTAATTTACCCTCATACTCAGTTTTTGTTGTTTCATTAGCTTGTTGCAGTTCGGTAATTTTCGTTTGAAGACCTGCAGCATCCACTTTCTTCAGTTCCTCAAGTTGTGTATCACGTGTTGTAATTTCTTTCTTTGCTTCATTTAATTCTGTTATTTTATCGTCCAAACGTGATTTCGGTATCATTTGACCGAAACCACTGACCACCTTATCCGCTTGCTCTTCTGTTAAACCTAATGTAATTAATTGTTCCTTATTCATGCTTATCTGCCTCCTAATTCGTATTTTACAGGCAACGCCCTGTTAGGTAATAAAAGCTTATTCTTTAACGTCTACAAGCTCGAAAAAGACGAATGTTATGCAACAAACCTCTTTTCCCATTCAGGGAATTTAATCTTGCTATCAATGTAATAAACCTTGCCATCCCTGCCTCGCGCAATCCGTTGGCTATAATCATCTTCAAAATAGGGAACTGTAGTAGTTCGGCAGTAAGGATGAAATGGATTAGCCGTCACACCAGGGTCAAACTCACTCATTTTAAACACTTTCCCATCCATTAACTGGCATATATCGCTTGTCTTACTATCTAGCGTTGCAACAATCTCATAACGTTCCACATCTAACTCACCAAATGTTTCCTTTTGAGCTGAAGCACTAAAAAACGCTGATTCTGTCATGACAAGACGTGCAGCGTTAGATCGGGATGTATTTAGTTTCTTTGATATTGTGGTAATTACTTTATCTGGAGCTTGTCCTCTGGCAATCGACTGAGTTAGTTCTGTATGCAGTGTATTGACCAATAGCTGCTTATCGCGCCAAATTTTATCACTGAATGTCTGTCCATCTACCGTCCATGGTTTGCTAATGATTTTAGTTAATTTCGTTTCATCGATAGAGTGCATTGTAAAACCAATACCGAAAGTACTTTGAATTTCGAATGCTGTATGAAGAAAAGTGCTTTGATATGTTTCTTTCATCAAGCGTTCAACGGCTTCTATTTGACCTCCATACAGCTTTTCGACATGTTGTTGTAGTTGTATCTGCAAGCTTTCTAAACGGCTAATATGAACCCGAGCAGAAGCGTTTTCAAGCTGTTTCATCCAGACTTGATTGATTGCATTCTTTTCACCATATTTAATGTATTCTTCAACTGTCCATCTAAATTCTTTTAACTCATCTGATTTTAAAAGACGTTTTGCTTCAGTCAGTGATATTTCATTATTTGCAGCAAAGCGACCATACCATTTGGCTATATCCTTTTCGATCTCAGACATCGTTTGAATATAAGCTTTTTCCATATCGATGAGATACGTTTCGCTTCTATTTAACTCCGCATTAAGCAACAACTCAAAACGCGTGCGCCAGTAATCACGACTCTTGGCCATCTAGACCACCATGCTTTTTCTTGAAAGTAGACATGTAATTATCGTAATTATCCATTTCTTTTTGCATTTGCTCCTCAAGGCGCTGCTCCACTTCCTCGTTATACCAAGGATGATTTTCGCGGATTGTTTTATCATCAAGAATCCCAACTGAATTTTGACAATCTTGGATAGCCTCTGATTCAACAATGATAATATCTTTATTAAAAATGATATTAATAGACTCATCAATGAAATTACCTTGCCCAGTCATTAGTAGATACCTATCAACGAACCACAACATGTGCTCAATACTCGACTGGAATTCAGATTCAAGAATATTACAGTCTAGGTCTAAATCTGTATAACGATAACGTAATGCTACTCCAGAAGCATTTCCAAGCTCATCGTCTTGAGTATCAACACCGCGCCCAAACTCATAAATAGCTTTACGGTTACGTTCAATTTCCTTTTCTACAGCTTCAGTTTGAATTTCTGCTTGCAGCTTGTCTACATCGCCGTCTTGATCTAACTTTACTGCCATGTATTCGTTTAAATCAGAAAGGAATTCCGCAAGATCCACACCGCCGTAGTTGATGAGTTTATAAATAAATTTTGGGATATCAGCTAGTAAATCCGCATTTGTAGAAGCTTGTAAATTGTAATTGTCTACGAGCGACTTAATGATATCAATTAACGGCTGTTCTTCTTCGTTATACTTGAAGTGTATTAGAGGAGTCTTTTCCCACAAGTACGGTTCTCCGTCAATGAGAAAGTGATAATTCTGCTCCACTCCTGCAGGTACATCAGAAATTAACCCGCCAGCTTCTAGAATATAGAAACTTATGCCGGCTGGATGATAGTACTCTACCTTCTTTTGTTTTTTCTTCTTTCCATCCTCATAAAAACTAGTCTCATAGACTCGCAGAAACGAGATTACCTCCATATGCTCACTATCGCCCCAAAACGGGATGATTTGTTCAGATGGGAATTTCATGAAAGATAGCGCACCCTGCTCATTAATATATGGATATAGATAAGCAATCCCTTTATTGATTGCTTCTTTTCCGATGTTCTTAATTTTTCTTAGTAGTCCACGGTCAAAGGTGTTTTTTATTATTTCACGATATGCTTTATTCTCAGTTCCAAATGTTGGCTCTTTAGATAATAAGTATCCGACCTTTTGGTCTACTAATTTTCTTGTAAATGCGTGTGCTAGTTTTTGATTAGATTTCCAAGAGATTTTTTGCTTCTTATCTCGGATATCGACTTTGTTTTTATAATAGCGCTCACCTATTAGCATATTTTTTCGAGTTTCGCTATTTTCCCATTCTTTAATCTCTAGTAGCAAAATTTCCTCATCCGTAATGACGCTGTCCACCATTGCTTGTATCACCCCTTTCATCTGTTCATGCCACGGCGCACGAAACAAGTCTTCAATTAGCACTTAGACACCTCATTTCAGTACGGAAACTGAACCGCCTTTAAGATCTGAAACCTCATAACCATCTAACCCATACCAAATAGCACTAAATGTATGAGGGTCAATTTTAAATTCATCTGGAATGATATGTCCGTCACTGTCTACTTTGTAAGTTAGGTACTTCAATTCTCTGATGACATCTTTGCAATCAGAAGAACAAATAATTTTCTTGAATCGCTTAACCTTTTTTGTATTAGCTAAACGGGATCCTTGAAATTTCTTAGCTCCCTTCATCCTAAAACCGCACTGTTTGTAATATTGGATAGCTTTCGGCTCAGCACTATCAGCAAGAATCAGTTCTTTTGACTGTTTAAATTCGATAAGTTCCTCAGCAGTTTTGTCATCGGTCATTTTGTTTTTGTAGTATTGCCAATAGATATAGAGAATCTTTTCGTTATGATCTACAGCAAATCGTACAACCGCATTAAACGAATCCTCAAAACCAAAGTCCATTCCAACACGTTTTATAGGGTTTCTAATACTCTTTATGGCAGCCATAACTTCATCATGCGGCCATTCCTCAAACTGTGGAAGCACTCTAACTCCATTCACGCCAAAACGACCTTTCCGGGCTATACGGTAAAGGTCTGGATCATAATCTTTCATTTCCTCAAGTTGAGCAATATAACTTTCGGGCAAAAATAAATTATCATCAGCAGTTGAATGATGATAATAAGTGTCATTTGTTACTACTGTTCTTTTTTCGTAAAGCACCTGGTCATCCATAATAACTCTATTGGTTACCTCATCCTTAAAGAAATGTTTGAATGACCAATTATCCTCGCCTACAGGGTTTGTAGACAATAGCATATGAAGCTTTAACTTAGGATGCCTTAGACGCCCCAGAAGCTCCTTAAATCCTGCATACTTAACTTCTGAACACTCTTCAATCCAAATGATAGAAACGTTATTGATAGATTTTAACTTAGCAGGCTTGTCCATCCCTTTAAAAATGATCTTGCTGCCATTCGGAAAGCGTAGCTGCATAGGAGAGGAAAGGCACTTTATACGTTCATCTAGACCTAAATCAATGACCAGCTCTTCCAGTAAAGAAAAAGTGGAATCCCTATGAGTGTCATAAACCTCACGAACAACTAAGGCTGTACGCTTTTCTTCCAAAAGCTTAAGGATAAGTTTTAAGGCAACATGATAGCTTTTACTTGAACCGTAGCCACCAACTAAGAACTGAAACTTGGTACTCCAATCAAACAAGAAATTTTCAAAGTGGGGATTCACTTCTTTTTCAATCATGTGCCCTCACCTTTTGTTTTGCGTTTAATAAGAATTTCAATTGGTTTGTCATCGGATCCGGACGATATCTTTTCGACTTCAGCTTTAGTCTTTTCGATATTCAAACGCATACCTTCAAGTTTAAGTCTTCGTTCGTCATCAATATGGGCCATTTCATCGAATTGCTTTATTAAGCTTCTAAGTTCGCTCATGGCCCGTGATTGGGCATTTAAGAATGTAGCATGACGCTCCCAGGCGAATTGGAACTCGTATTCTTCCTCAGCAATTTGTTTTTCAAAACCCCCACCTTGATCTTTAGGTAACTCAAAGTACTCATATTTTGCTTTCTTAAGCTCTTTAATCATTTCGTCTTTACCAGTGACAAACATAATTTGTTGAGCACGAATAATGGCAGCATACTGAATTTGTATTTGATCCCAGATTAAATCAGATGGGGAGTGCTCCTGCATTTGCTCCATGATCTCTAAGGTTTCGGCAGGGAGGAACTTGGAGAAGAAACCGTGTGTTACTGCGTTTTGATTCCCTTTGGGAGCCCCACCTTCATTGCCTAGAGCATTTTTATTTCCTTTTGGTGCTCCTGGTTGTCCCCTAGAACGATTAGGAGCGCTCCTTTTAGATTTAGGAGCGCTTCCTTTTAATTCATTATCCCATTTGTCTGTAGCTTTCCATTTTCTGATAGTGCTACTCGTTACTTCGAACTGTTCAGCAAGGTCAACTAACTTTAGCTTACCATTGCTTTTCAGCCATATTTCTTTAGCTTCATCTCTTCTTGGATCTCTTGGCCTTGCCATGCAGCATCAACACCACCTCCTACTAATTGAGTTGTTTTGGACAAAAGAAAAAGCACCCATTTTAAAGGTGCATGTCTTCACTTTTTCTTAAGTTTTCAAACGGTGTAATTATTTGACCGTTTATAACGTCTCTAGAGGTAATTGTAATATTGGTACCTGACAGAATTGATTCTCTTAAAAATATTTCATTTCCCTCTTCCCATAACCATTCAAAAACTTTATCCCTATCGACTCCACAATTTTGGCTTGCAACTGCACTGCCTGAGATATTTAATTGTAGGGCAGGTTGATCTTCCACTATAAAAAACATTGTGTAACCGTCTATAACTGCAGCATCTGGTATATATCCCTTTATTAGTCCAGCAGTATTAAAATATTTCATTTTAAGTCATCCCCCTCTTATTTTGATATTCGACAAAAGGAGATATTATCCTGCAGATTTTTTCCTAATTTCTCCTAATCGCGCCCCGAACTCGCCTATAAGTCGGCCTATTAGTACCCATCAATTCAGCAAGGTCACGATCAGATAATTTTTCATTCGATTTATTATTAGTGGATTTATCTTTATCCTTGAGGTTTTTCATTTGATGTAATTCTGCAGAAGAAAGATGATCAATAATTTTCATATCATCACCTAATTTCGGGAATTTAAAAAACGCCACCGAAAGGTGACGCTCATGCAATTACATAGCAGAACGACCGAGAAGGGAATTTGCCGCGCCGTCCTGCCTCCCATTTTACACTGCCAATTTTTCTCCATGCAAAAGTTTGGAAAAAGTCGTATTTGAGCCGATTTGCGCCTTTATGTCGGAACGCAATTTATCAACTGAATCACGTGATATTTCTAAATGGATTGCTATTTCCTGCCTTGTCATACCGCTTAGCATGCAATCATATACAATTTTAAGGATTTCTTTATCTAAATAATCTCCAGCACTTTCAATTGCAAAAACTCTACGTTGGTATTCCTCAAGGCGCACTATTTGCTTTTGTTCTCTTATATCCATATCTCTTAACTCGGCCTGGCTCTTTCCAGATGATCCTTTTGGCAACGTTGATTCTTCCCCATACTGAGCAACTCCCCAGGAACGCATTGGAACGGATTGACCAAAAATTACTTTTTGGAGGCGATCAATTTCACGTTTCATCATCCGATAATCTCGAATTAATTCTGATACATTTATTAGCTTGGCGGCTTTTTTCATTATTCATCTCTCCTTATATATAATAAAAAGGACACCAAGCAACGCTTAATGCGTCATTCAGTGTCCTCCAGATGACTGGTAGGATTATTTCAACTTAAAGAACAATGTATCATTTTCTTTCTTAACATAAAGTTCAATTTTATCAAGCATCTTTTGAATGACAACCTCAATGTATGAGGTTGCTAACTTATCCCGAGTAATACCATAATACTTCTGTTCAACTTCCTCTAAAGTAAAATATCTGTTACTAAAGTAATTATAAATAAATTCTTTTATTTCTTTATGAATATTATTATTAAAAAAGCTAATTGCTCTTGCTGTATTGTTCATTTGCTCTTGAGTTAGTTTTAATTTAATATCATTTTCTAATTCATCTACAATTTTCTGTTTCTCTTCTTCACTACTACTTTGCTTTATCTTTTCTAATCCATCTAATGTTTTAAAGCTAAGTTGTTGAGTTTTTCTTATTTCCTGAAGTAAGAAATCCTGTAATTCTTTAATTGTATTCACTATTGTTTCAGCATTCGCATTTGATTTCTGAAAATCGTCTACTGTATCTTTTAATAACTTTGATTGTTCTTTTAATTCTTGGATAGAATTTTTTTGTCCAGCTACATCCCATAGTGTTATAAGAATAGCAATTACTGCTAATACAATGGATAAAAGAGTAGACGCATAGGATAATGTTCCAATTGCGGTATTGCTTTCTACAAAAATTAAAGATAGTAATCCTAAACATACTGCTAAAAAAATGATAATAAGATATATTAAATGTAATTTTATATTATTCACCTTTTTCACACTCGTAACTTGATTAATATTGTCACTATTAATATTAACCTTATTGTTATGGTAATTATCTAAATTAATACCAGACAGCGTATTTTCCCCTTTACTAATAACATAATTAAGCATTTCTTTGAGGAACGAAAGATCTCCAATGGTTCTTAAATATGATGGAACAATTTTAAAAAGAATCCCAACAACAAAAAACAGTACAATTAGTGAAATATATATAATCCCTAGTGTTTTATTAAACTCGAGAAATTGGTTAGTAAAAAATATTCCTAATGCTAAAAAAAATCCTATTAATGTAAAAATAATTGTTTTTGCTTTTTCATGTTCCAATTTACTAGAAACTAGGGCTATTTTGTATGCATTATTTGGATTTAAAGGAATTTTATACTTATCACTCAATTCATTTATTTTATCTTCCAACTCACTTGAATTCAAAAATCTTCCCCCTCATCAAACTTTACCCTCTTTACCTTGCCTTGATGAGTGACAATTTTAGTCTCTCCATGTTCAGGTAGCTCCGTAAGGCGGGCTCTTCCGTCACACACCACAATAGCAAAGCTTCCTTTTTTACCAATTATATCAATTTCTAGTAGATTCGTACTAGGATTTATTTCTAAACTTTGTAACCGCATAGGACCCTCCAATGATATACTTAAATTTGAGTTGCCAGGAGAAGTCCTGGCTTTTTTCATGTGAAAGGTGGGAATATATCATAGACAATCAGATTGATGTAAGCATCATTTATGATTTTAATGAGTATCCAGACAAAAATAGTGGCCGTTGCAACAACTGTGACAAAGCGCATTTTCAAAGCTCAATAAGCGCAGGCAAATTAATTAGAGAGTGTAGTAACTGTGGGATGAAGAAGAGCATTTAGCTTTTCTCATCCATTATTTAATTAACTGGCTCTATCATTTTGTTTATTTAATTTACAGTACTAGGGGCTGCTGATTTACGCAAAGTCGGTGACAAGTAAAAATCATTCAATCACCTCTTCCACCTTTTCTGCTTTACTTTTTAAACCTTCATAAACTGAAACATAAAATTGTAAGGAATTAATATCATGAATATATGTATTTATAAGGCCTTCATTCTTATTCTTATTTATACTTATATTTAACTCTTCTTTCCACCTATCTATCTGCTGCTTTTTTTCTTCAATTTGACTTTGCCCTTTTTCCCGTTTGAAGTATGATACTCTATCCAAAATCCATTCATTTCCTTTTTTAATCATATATACACTTATTTTTATGCTACCTCCATAGGCGCTATCATAATTAAAGTATGTAGTAAATTGATATGTTCCGTTACCCCAATATTTAGATTCCATTTCTTCAGTATTATTTGAAGTTAATTTTGAGGTATAAACTAATGAAGGATACTTCCCATCAAATAATTCCTTCGGGATCTCATAAGTTGTTAATACATAATTTTTAAAGGAATCCCATGCTAATTGTTCATTACTTGAAGTATATAATTCATCACTATATCTCCATTCATGAACCTTGTCAGAAATCCAATTAAACCCTGCGAATATCAATGCAAGCAATATAATAAATCCTATGCAACCTTGACCTCCGGTTACTTCCTCTACGCGAACATATTTTCCATTAACGAAAAAACTTCTATCCTTAAATCTTGGAAACATTTTAATTTCCTCCGCAAAATTTGATAGACTGCTAAATTAGCATAACATCTTTCCTACCAATTTGATAAAATTCATAAAAATTTCACTCGCTTCAGGTTTATTTCGAACTGTGTATTAACCTTCATACTTTGTGAAGAAGCCATTTGCATTTCTTCACTGCAGCTTACTAATTTCATTAAAATTCTCCTATCCTGCATTTAATCCATAAGTCATGGGTATTTTATACTTAGAGCTGCTATATCAAACCCCTATTTGAAGCTCTACAGGGCAGGGTCCTAAAAATCCAATTGATACCTTAACGCATGCCTTGCCCTGTATAAAAAATGCTTATTTGGATTCCTTCTTATCACATTTCTCACAAACACTTATAACACCATTCCATATAAAGTTTGAGTAATTTCTGCATTTCTCGCACCAATAAATAGCCATCTAGTTCACTCCTTTACTCTTAATAAGAAACTGCCGGTTTATAGCGATTATGTTTAACGCAAAAATCTGGAAGATTAGCCCGTACTAATGCCTCAGCAAATGGCGGAGGAACTGCATTGCCGCATCTGGCCACCTGTTCTGTTTTCGGATATGTTTTTCCGTAATAATCCTTGTCGATAATATAGTTGCTAGGAAATCCATTTCCGTTGAACAGCTCTCTTGGTTGCAACATCCTCATGCCAATATCTACAATCCTGTAGTCTTGCCCTTTAACTGTCACTAAACCGAATCGATCTTTCGTTGTAATTGTATGAAGTGGATCCAGCAATGATTGTCCTATATCGGACCCGTAATACTTGATTAAAAAGGCAGTTACTAAAGCATGATGGTCTTTCATCGTAATTGTGTGCAACGGTTCCTCTAAACTAATTCCTGCCCCTGAGTAGTTCCCTCCATAGTGCTTGGCAAGAAACGCAGTTACTAGGCCAAACCTGTTTGCAGTAGGTATTGTCGCCAGTGGCTCATCCAAGCTGCTTGCCCTTGTCTCTTTACCTTGGTGAGTGTAATAATGCTGAATAAAACAGGCTTTATTTTCGACTATATAAGGGGTCTGCGCTTCAATAACAAACTTTTGTATTCCCCTGCCAATACGTAGTAAAGTGTTTTTTGCTAGTGGCTTCTTTCGCTCGAAAATAGAAGGAGTACCAATATTCCAATCTATTATCCCCGCTGACCTTTTCCATGGTAATAATTTACCGGCTTTTACAGCTAAGCTATCTGGATCCCCATGTGTTGGTTCTGGCCATTTTATTGGTCTACCATCGCATCGGGCAATCATGAAAAATCTTTTTCTTGTCGTTGGTGCCCCATAATCACAGGCCCTAAGTTCTTTAAACTGAACTTCGTATCCCAAGGCTTCCAGTGCCTTTACAAAGGATTTGAAAGTCTTGCCCTTTTTAGATTCATCTGGGTAGCCATCTTTTAACGGGCCCCACGTCTTGAATTCCTCGACATTTTCGAGCATAATTGCCCTTGGCTTGACTGCTATTGCCCATTTAACAGCAATCCAAGCAAGTCCTCTAATTTTCTTTTCAACTGGCTTACCGCCCTTAGCTTTGCTGAAATGCTTGCAGTCAGGGGAGAACCACGCAAGACCGACCTTTCTCCCTTTGACTGCTTCTTTCGGATCCACATCCCAAACACTCTCACAATAATGCTCAGTATCAGGATGATTTGCTTTATGCATAGCAATGGCTACTGGGTCATGATTGATTGCTATGTCTACCGATAAGCCGGTAGCCATTTCAATTCCCGTACTGGCACCGCCACCGCCTGCAAAGTTATCGACTATAATTTCTCTGAATAGGTCAAGCTGCATTACTATCCTCCTAACCTAGGAAACTTAATACAATGTGTTATAATTACATTAATTTTGCACAAAGGAGTTATAATTATTATGGAAGCTTTTGCATTGATTCCACTTTTATTTATGCTTGTTATTTATTTGGTAATTATCGGCTTTACTGTTTGGTTTTGTATTAGCCTAATCAAGGCACAAAAAGAAAGAAATCAAATTTTAAGAGAAATCTCGTCAAAATTAGATGGTGATAACTTTATAAAGAAGGAAGAGTAATTAACTCTTTCTTTTTTATTTTCTAGTAAACTTAATAATTCTTGTGTTACTAAGTTCTCATACCATTTGCACAACTAATTTCCCATTGGAATAAAATAGAATTTACGTTAATATAATCTATGGTTTAATTTTCCAATGGTTGTGAAAAGAGAGGATTAATTTGTGCTCATTAAAAGTATTGACAAACAGTATGTTGCTTTGCACCTATAGAAAGGCTTGTAGCCTTAATCTTTCGCAGGACTTTATAAAGATTTTAGAGACTGAGCTTCATAAACGAGATATTGATTATCAAAAGAAGCCAATTGAAGTTAAAAGCCAAACATAATTTTCCCAATGTGACAAAGTATGTTAATCTTTATTAGGGCAAATTTTACGAAAGTAAAAGACGCAAAGCCACGGGCCTAAAACAATTCATGTAATGGTAGCCGGGTTGCAAAAAATCTAAATAACATCTAGAGGATTCCCTTTCCTAATTTGCCTTAGTATTTAGTGAAAGGTGTTTTAAATGAATAAAACCGTATTAATTGCTGATGATTCAAGGTTTCTAAGAAATTTAATCAAGAACCTCTTATATGAAGAAGGCTTCCAAGTTTTTTATGAAGCTTCTGATGGTACAAGTGCCGTCTCTTTATATAAAGAAAAGTCTCCAGACATTGTGTTATTAGATTTAACTATGCCTACCTTGAATGGTATTGATGCACTAAAAAAAATTATTGATTATGATCCAAAAGCAAATGTAATTATTTGTTCTGCAATGGGTCAAAACAGGTTGATAGTGGAAGCGATAAACTCTGGAGCAAAAGACTTTATTGTCAAGCCCTATTTTAATGAGCTGGTTCCAGCAGTTAGAAAATTATTTATTTAGTTCGCATTTCATAATGAAGTGCTTTTTTTTATTAAACTTAATACAAAGTCAGTTACTTAAACTCGTATTCACCTGCTGTCTTTTTTATAGAGCACAGCATGCTTTTTAGTAAGCCGGCTTTCTTTTCTAATATCCTGCTTTGACACGCCTTCCTCATAAATGACTAATACCTGAAGTAGTTCTCGATCAAGGCTAACTCCGTTTGCTTCGACAACTCTTCTAGCCACTATCGTTCACTCCTTAATAGTCAGGCGCCTCTCATAACGAGAAACGCCCTTTATTTAATTAAGCAATAATAACGATCTGCCCTTTTTCAATTTCCAATTCTAGTGCAGCTTGTAAATAATCTTTGATATTTCTCATAGCACTCAGCTTCCATGCTCCTCCATCAGCTTCGAATAAAGCGCATGAAGGCCCTTTTTGCATTCTGAAAATAAATTCTGACTCAGGTTGTTCTACCTCAACAAAAGTCCGGTACGGGGCAAGAACGACAGGATTGGGAACAAGCACATTTCCTACTGTTGCAACACCAGTTTTGGCAACTACCGATTGACTCACTCCATCATCACCAACCGTCTGTACAGCCTCCTCTTTGATGTTGCCAACAACCTTTAGCATGATGTCTCTGTCCTCATTTTTTACGAATGCTGACTGCAATTTGATATTGAAATCCTCTGAATCGTAAAAACGGTCAAATGAAAATGATGGCAACATCGCCTTCGCTTGGATATACTCATTTCGGTTGTAATTACCATTAAAAGAGCTAAAGACTACAACTTCTGTTGGACTTAAAACATGGACCATCCTTTGATCAAATTCATCTTCATCAAATTCTGACTTTAAATACTCAACCAACCCTGAAAGGCTTCTAACCTGCAAAGGTGCTGGCGTTGGCTCTTTAATTAAGTGTATTGGTTGAGTGGAATAATCCTGGCCACCAACTTCCTCGACTCGAGTATTTCCTAAACCAACAATGTATTTAATAGCTTCTTTAATCATTTTTCATTCCTCCAATTAGTAGTTTATTAGTTTTTGAAATTAACAATTTTAGATCCGCGGTCATCTTGTATTTCACCAGTTTCCATATCGATATAAGTCTGACCTTTGATACCTGATTTGAGTTCGGCACCAGTGATGTTCCCCCTACTATCCATATCCTTAATGAATTTTGCTTCGATTTGTTTAGCTGGGGCTAGTACACTTTTTGCAACCACTGTCGATAGAACGACATCCCTTTTATCATCAGCTGATAAAGTGATTGTTAATGTTAGTTTTCTTTTCTTCGTAGCATCTGTGTTAGGATCGGCAATATTTTCAAGGATTTTTTGAAGTTCAACATTTGCTCTCTCAGCAAGAGCACCGTCTGCAAAAGTGTTTAAATCAATAATTTTCGGCAATATAATAACCTCCTATATTTCTGTAATTGTTACTTCAATTCGTGGTGTCTCGCTGTACCATTTGCTAATATGTAAATCCACGACCTGGCTATCGTCTTTCCAAATGACTGATTTGAGAGCATCTTTAATCCCTTTGACGTAGTTATCAACGTCTGGCTTTGTTAAGGGTCTTAACTCCCCCCTCTCAGCAGCTAAAGTTTTCTTTTTACTAAAACTTTTTAGGGATGGTTTATATATTTTTACCTTCATTTCAACTGGACCAGTAATTAATGTTGGTGGACGATACTGTGAAGCAACCAGCTTTACATATTTTTTGAAATCCTTTGATTTTGCCGGGTCATACATTCTTACTTGCCCATTTATGGTTGTTGCTCGAGGCCTTCCTTGCGCCACTGGTTCCCCGAAGACTGTGAAGTGAATCATCAGTATCCACTCTCCTGCCTTTGATGATTTATCTTGTTCTTTTCGAAATAGGCTTGTTCGATTTGTTCCCAAGTGAATCCAAGCATTTCACCTAAGTGATAGTAAGCAGCGAATAAATAAGGGAAATTGAAATCGTAATTAACGGATGTAGTAAGGTAAAAAATATAACTAAATTGTTCTGTGATCGTTCTACTTTTTTGACTCTTGCCACGGATCTCATCGGCAATTTCTTTAAAATAATCTTCAACATCAAATTGAATTTCTTCTGCTATTTCAATGCCAATTTCAAAAACAAAATGCAAGCCGTCCACATATTCTTCAAGCAAGGGATTATAAAATTCTTTGTCCTCATCCATCATGCAAGGCACCCTCACAGCAGAGGTATGCGGCAATTGATTTACACTCCAAAATTTAAATCCTCGCCATTCGTTCGCACATTCTCCAAGCTCAACTAGGAGAGCAAGCACCAATTTATTAAACCGATCCGGCTCATTGTAATTAATCCGATCACGAAGCACTTTTTGTATTTCAAATAACTTTTTTAAATCCACGTCAATCAACCTTTCTCAACTTGGCTATCCAGCAACTGCTTTGCGTATTTTCCACAAAGATTTTCCTGTTAAAGCTATCCCTATCGAAAAGCTTTCCCTCTCTTGAATGCTCAGTAAGAGGATAAATCACTTTAAATCCCCTTGCTTCCAAATCTTTGATAGCCTGTTCAGCCTCGTATTTCCTTTGTCTACGAATTGTGACCGGAAACATAGGTTAGCCTCCTTTGCAATTCCTCTATAGCAGCTGTCTTTAGTTCTGTATACCGACTTATGTACTGTAGCTGACCAAGGTTTGCTTTATTAAGATCAATGTTCAAGGAGTAGCCCTCCTTCACGTCTGGTAATCTTGTCTTCTCGAGCAAGATGGATAAGAGCAATCAATACCTCATCCGGATCTCTCTTAAAGTACTCTGCTATTTCTTCAACAGTATTGCCTTCATGCCACATGCTCGATATATCGAAAAGCTCTTCTTCATCCCAAAAGTAATTTAAATTCTCGCAAACTATGATTCTGTTTTTTCGAGCATTGATTAAATGTAAACCCATCATTTTACCTCAAAGTATTCCTTACCAAAGTGTTCAACAATTATTTTCATTGTTTTGGGTCCTATCCCCTTAACCTTTTCTAAATCATCAAACTTGGTAGCAAAAAACATACAAGCACTGTATTTTCCTTGCTGAAATCCATGTTTAGTACCAACTTCAAACCCCTTCTGATAACCTTCTTCTCGGGCCTTTTGAATAACTGGATTCTTACTCATGACGACTTATACTTTTGTGCATAACATTCCATGCACGGTCCTTCCACAACATAACCGTTCGGTTTGCCACAATCCTTGCAAAGCTTTGAGTATGTTTTCCAATTGTGGTCACATTCAGGACACTCCATGGCTACAAGCGTTTTCTCTTTCCTGCGAACAACTCCAGCAGTGAGACATTTAGGACACCGAGTGAAGGGTTTAACATTTGAAGCGCGCATGCATATCTCTCCTTTCAGAACCACTTGTTTTGATCCTTTTCAGCATCTACTTGCCGAAATGATGCTAGGACTAATTCATATTTCAGTTCCTCGTAATCTAGTTGATTTAATGGGATTCCTTGCTGACTAACTGTAATGCCTAACTTCTGTAACCTCTCCAAAACAAAGTTATGCTTTATATTAATCTCGACCACAGCTGCCTTTTTAAGGACCGCCATCTTTTCAACTCCCTGCTTTCAATTTTTTTAGTGTTTCTTCTAGTTCAGCTTTTTTGCGGCTTATGTCATTTACTGGCTGTTTAGGCACTTCCTGCTGGGGATTATCTTCATCGAACCAATCAGGCAGCTTTTCTGTACGAATAGAACCTCTCCTTGGGTATGGCTTTACTTTTGTCTTATTAAACTTCTCTACCTCATAAGCTCTTACTCTATCAAGGGTAGTAAGTTTGTTATTGGCCCATTCTTTTAGGAGGTACTCAACAAATCCGTAATAACGTTTATTTTTGTTATCTGCAATGATAATAGCCTCATTTACTATTTCCGTTTTCCCTTCAAAATCATCCACCCACTGAAATAAAGAGTGCGACTGATTAGGCGACAAACGACATAGTAACTTTTCAAAAAGCTGAACGGGATTATCAATCGCCGTGGTAGTAGTAGTTTTTTTAAATTCTTTAATTCTTAAATTCTTTAATTCTTGTTCTTGTTCGGAGTTAGTTCGTACTTCGTTCGGAGTTAGTTCGGCATTAGTTCGGACTTCCTCGTTTAGGGTGTTCGGAGTTTCCTCTGAATCACTCTCCAAATCTTGATACTTCGCATAATTGACTATGGTGAACAGTGTTCCTACTTCCGTTTCTTGAACGTTCACCCTTTCGGACTCAATTAGTTTGTTAACGCAACTCTTAATTGTGCTGAGTGAGTACTTTTTGTAGCCTCTTCCTTCTTTATAAGACAGGTCATCTGCTAATTTTCGGTAGGATCGGATGTACTGCCCGCGCTTTAAGTCGATGCCTTTTGTCTTAACCCCGTCCCTATGGCTTGCCTGTGATATTAAGTAAAGAAAGAGCCTAAAAGTTGAAACATCATGCCATAAATCCGACTCAAACAATTCTCGATGTAATTTAAACCATCCTTGCACGCTTGTACCTCCTCCCTATCGAAAATCACTTTTTAGTACAAATAGCCATTCCGTTTTTTATTGATTTAATGGTATAATCCGGATATTTTTTCATATACTCTAGTACAAGCTTTTTTAAATGATCTTTATCCTTTGCCTGCTCGAATATCCAGGCAGGCAGAAGGACATTTGTTTTAAAGTTGATCATTCAAAATCAATCTGTTCCTGTTCAAGTGCAGAAGGCTTTCCTTCCTGCTGTTCTTCAACATGAATGGCATCCATTTCAATGTATTCCGGCTCAGCAGTGACATCTTTTCTTATTACTTCATCCTGAGTTGCCTGCTGCTGGATCTCTACACTTATAGGCAAGTACTTCCACATATGACGAATAACAGTTTTCTTGGCCATTTCCTCAAAATCTGTTACCCATGGGCCGTTTTTTGAAGCTTTTGAACGTCCTCTTCGCTTCTCAATTTCCTGCATATCCATTACTTCAAATTGATACCCACCATCTTTAAAATGAGCAACTGCATATACATATTGCATCTTTCCTCGCTCACCTGTTGCTGGCTTGTGTTTAAGCTTGGGTTCAAGCCCTAATTCGTATTCAAACTCATCATTTTCATAAACTGCATGAGCGTAAATGTTTTGAATCTGTCCAGATCTCCTAGCAAGATCAATCATTCCTTTGTAGCCAATAATAAAAGTGGCTTCTTTTCCATATGGAATGATATAACAGTGACCGATAAGACCTGGTTCAAGGCCTAATTGTGCAGCTTGCATGACCGCACCCATTAAAGAAGGAACATTGCACTCTAGCAACTTAGGGGTAGTTCTTATTGTGGTAAGAGCAATTCTTCCAAGCCTGTCCGCGTCCATATGCTTAGGTAAAGCCTTCTCTATTTCAGGTCCCATCTTCTTTAGATATGCAGCAATAGTGGTTGCTGGCGAAGCTGGTTTGTTATTAGCTTTGTTTGCTAATTGATTTTTAACATCTTGATTAGTAGCCATTTATAGATTCCTCCTTATTTCACCGCAAAACGGCGATAGCTTGATGGTTGGGTGAACTTGTTAAATAAGTCAGGGTACTCGGATGAAAAGCGTTTACTATCAAATCTGTTGGATGTAATAGACTTCCAAGTAATTAGCCTCTCACCAGCAATTGCCTTTTCGTTCTCACCCATTAACACCTTTATCTTGTTCTCATACTCTTTCTTTTGAGTTTCCAGTTCCTTTAATTCCTCATTTACTTGATCAAGTGCATCTAAATAAGTACTTGTTTCAGGAGGTAAGGTTATCTCTGTATTTGGAATTGATTCCGGGTACATAACCTTTAAAAGATCAACAGAAGCATCAGAACCATCGAACGCAGGAGGAATTTGTTTTAATACATGCTCTTCCCAAAAATTCTTTTCAATATCGATAAGGTATTGAATTAACTCTTCGTCCCGTTCGACTTTTTTATAAACGAATTTATTTCCACCAATTAGAACTGCTATATGCCAAGCTACATACCCTGTGACAGCCATGTAGTGCTGACATTGTAAGAGATAAGAAGCCGGTATTTCTTCGCCTTCCCATAAGTCCTTTAGGTATTCCGAAGCCGTTTTGCACTCAAGTCCTTCTCTTGCACCGACAATCAATCTATCAACATTAGCTAGCATAAAATGATGTTCTGGATGTTTTAGAATGGCGTTTCTTCTCCGGACTTTCAGGCCAGTACGCTTCGAAAACTCTTGAGCAACAATATCTTCCATCATATTGCCCCAATATGCAGCCTCCCCTGCCATATCTACATCCGGAGCCTGTCCCGTTTTATCTAAATAAACACCTACTGGAGACTTCCATTTATTAAGACCAGCAATAGCAGCTGCATCTGATCCACCGATACCAGCTTTTCGAGCCTTCAACCATTCTTCACGAGACATATCAACTGTTAGTGTTAATACTTGTGCTTGCATTTTAATCCTCCCTTTACCGCCACAATTTGATATGCTACAATGACGGTAATTAATTGATTTTCAAATCCATTAACTCCTGTTCCCAGCAGGAGTTTTTTCATTACCCAGCTACTTTACACATAGACATATTCGCAATGTATTGCTGACAACACTCAGAGTCTTGATGGACCCAACCCTCATCAAATTCGTAAATGTCGTCACCTTCATAAATATCTTCACGACAACCTTCACATTCACCAACAACTTCTGGATCCTGTTGATCATTCCAAAGACGATCTACGACCATAGGATTTTCAACCATGATCTAAACCTCCTTCCTATGTATTTTTCAAAGATCAGTTGGTGCTTTCATTCGCACCGTTGAAGCTAGAAAGGTAAAGGTAGATGTGGAGGGGAAACCTTCCTAGCCTCAACGGTAAGAACAAAAGTTCTTGCCGCTATATTCTAATTGAGGTAAAATATAGTTAAACGTTGTATTGGTTGTTGATTCTGAGCAGTAAGTTAAGTGCCAGCTTAGCTTGCTGCTTTTTCTTTTCTGGTTTGATTAGCAAACAATTTTAGTAGTTCATGCTTTGAATTGCTAGGTAGCATTAGCCATACTCCAGCTTTAATTCTCATTCGTTTTCATCCTCCTTTTAGTACCAACGACCACTCTTGTCGTAATGCCACCAAGTGTCGTCATAGTAGACTTTTAGACAATCCTCTTGCTTATCCCAAACAACTTCTTTTACTTTTGATAGGCAATATTCTTTTTGTATTTCAAATCCCATAGACTTTAGATGCTTTACGTGAATTGATAAGAATAAAAAATATTGCTTTGGTGTTAGTCCAAACATCTGCTTCCCTCCAATTAAGCTACATAGCTTATAAACCCTCCGATTAGCTTTGATAGTGTATGGACAACTGTTGTTATATCGACTCCACACAGAAGAGCAGCCAATGCCTCTGGGGCTTGAGTAACTTGAAACCATCTAATTGCATCCGATATTTTTAATTCCATCTTGTTGTTTTCAACTTTTGATATTGTGCTACGTGGCATGTACAATTGTTCAGCTAACGCTTCTTGACTTAAACCTGATAACATACGAGTTTTTCTAAAAATTGAACCCAACTGCATGATCATCACCCCCTTTCAAATGTTCTAATTTAGAACATGTTCTAGCATTGAACAGAATTGATGAATAAATAGATTTAAAATTTATATATGAAGGAACTAGCACCGATTTTTTTGCTTGGCGGCTTCTTCGATGCAAGTCTCTTTCAAATTGCTACCTTTACGTTTTTTAATAGAATTTCTGCTAGTTTTACTTGGCCTTTACCAGTAATCAGTGTGGTTAATTTCTCTACATCCCCCTCTGTTCTGGCAACAATGGTTAGTCTTACATCAAATAGACCTTGCTCGATATAAATCTGTTTAGGGTTGTTATACTCACGGCCTTGTTTGATTAAGTAACCATTTTCACGAAGCCATTCGAACATTTTGTTGCGGCCAATTTTGATACCGTGCTTGTCGTACATCATCTTTGCGAAAACTCCTATACTAATCGCACCAGATGAATTAGACACCACTTTTCCGAAATTGGTATAAGGAAGATCTGCTTGCTGTTGAGCAATCACTCTATCTCTCTGCTGTTCAGCTTGTTCTCGTAACAACCGTTCTTCTTTAATAGTGGTAAGTAGTTTTATACCGAAGTCTGGATCGTTTAAAATATTTTCAATAGTTTGTGGAGTTGCATACATACCGTGTTTTCGAATAGATGGCAGAACTTCTTGTTTCACCCATTTTTTGAACATCTTTGCTTCTAGTTTGCGGCTAGTAAGAATTAACTCGTAAAGGCCACTTTCATTAACAAACCAAGTTTGGCGGTTTTGACCTGATAGGAATAATGTTCCCATCAGCTTTTCATCATCATCTAAGCGTTCGACCGCCTTACTGACTTGACTAAAGATTTCACAAACATCTTTTGCAACAAACCAAGGTTGGTTCTCATGAATTATTGTTCTTAATTCTTGACCGTTAAAATCAAATACTCTTTGTAACTCGTTCATTAAATTGCCTCCTTACTAAAATAGTTGGTGTTTTGCTCTATCCAGTTGGTGTTCTTTTCAATCCACTTCATTAACATGTGAGTTGGAATTTTAACGCCAAATTCGCGATTTACCGGAAAGTCTGGTCTAGCCATTAACTCCGCCATCTTAGTAGGTCCACATCTGAGAATATTCATTGCCTCTTCCCTTGTTAAAACAAGAGGCAAATTATTTAATGAGCTAATTCTTTCAGTAATAATATCTGTTGCCCGATCTGCAATCTTTTGAGCAATTGCATCAACAAAATCATCACTAACCAACATGTCTAATTTGAGCACGACTGCACCTCCTGGGTTCAAAGATTATGGCCATAAGCAGTGATCATTTAAGTAATCCCAATCAAAGCCTATCGCTTTGGCAACTTTGCTAATTTTTAATGCCGATGGATTATAAGGTTTGTTTGTTTCGATTCTTTTCACAACGTAGATTGAGACGTCTGCTTTGTCAGCTAGTTGTTGCCTAGTTAATCCCAATTTCTCTCTTTCTTGTTTGACGAAATCGAAAACGTACATTGATTTACCTCCTAGAAGGTTTTCCTCTCTTCCTGTCGAAATGTGACTATGGAAGGAGGTGGAAATTTTGGATTTCGAGAAAATTTATAGCGAATCATTAAGTAAGGCCATCAATAAATCAATTCAATCAATCTTTGAAAAAGATAGCTCAGAGTCAGAAAAGTTAAAGTTAAGTGATCCAGAGCTTTACGATGAGGTTCAAGGAATTAAATTAATGCAAAAGTTCAGTGCACAAGTCGCTATTGAAACTGTAAAACTCTATCATGAAGAGTTAACTCAAAAGTTAAAAAAACACGGAATTAATATTGACGAACTTGATTAGCAGCAACTAAAAATGCACGTTCGGATTTACTTAATTTAGAGTTCTCGAAAAATGTTTTTGGATTCGAGTATTTGTTCATCTCAACCTCCATTGTCGCGGTGGCTGTTTTGTTCACTTCTATATCTAGTTCAAAATCATTAATTTGCTGAAGAGTTTCCTGTAGTTGCTCAGATAGAGTGGCAGCTCTTTCTAACAATTTTTGAAACTCTTCTGCATTTATAAAGCTGATACTTGCTTTCATAGGTTCACCTCTATTGTTTGATTTGGTACTTTAGGCCGTTTTCTCTTTGTTCCCTTTCGGAACTTGATAAGTAAAAAAAATAGCATCTACTGTTGTCTCAAGAGCATCCGCAATTCGTTTCATAACCTTCATAGAAGGATCTTTTCTTCCAGCTTCAATATTTGTATAGTATGCTCTTGATATTTCTGCTCTAGAAGCAACAGAGTCGTGTGTTAATTTAAGTTCATTTCTTCGATTAATAAGGTCTTTTCTTTGATGAGACAATTACTAACCCTCCTTTTAGTTCCGATTAGGAACTACATTTGCTTTCATTATAGTTCCTATACGGAACTATGTCAATACATTTTGTTCCGAAAATCTACGTTTCTTTTAGGAACATATTTTTGTACAATTGAGGTATATTGTTCCGGTGGTGATTTTTATGGAAACATTTGCTCAAAGGTTTAAATACCTTAGGGAAAAAATGGGTTGGACTCAAGAAGATGTCGCTGAAAAATTAGGGTTATCGCGTCCTACAATTGCCGGTTATGAATCAGAAGAGAAAAATAGGACTCCCAGAGAGGAAACGCTATTAAAAATAGCAGATTTATTTGATACAACTATCGATTTTCTACTAGGAAGGACCAATGATCCACAGCCGTCTTCTAAAAAGGAAGAAATCAATTCTGCATTTTACAATTATGAAAAATTAACCGATGAAGAAAAAGAGTTTCTAGACATGCAGCTAGAATTATTCAGAGATATGAAAAAGAAGAAAAATAAATAAAGGCCAAAGCCTTATTTATTTTTAGATAAAAACAGAACATACATTCGCAAACATAATCATTGGAGTGATTTAGTTGCTAACTTTGTATAAAAAAACTGATTTAGAAATGCTGATAGAAAAACTATATAAGGACAAAGACATTCTTACTCCTTCTGATTTATCAATAAAGAATATAAGTGAGTCTTTTAATTTTCATATTAAATACATAGAAAAAATTCCTTCTAGAGCTTTATGGGATGAGGAAGATGCAATGATCTTTTTGGACCCATCATTACCCGAAAAAAAACAACGAGCCATTTTTTTTCATGAAATTGGTCATCCCTTTAGGCATATAGGAGCTCAAGAAGAAATGGAGTGTAAATTGTTTATTGATCTACAAGAAACTCAAGCAAATCAATTCCAACTTTACGCAGCAATACCTTCTTTTATGTTGAATTCTATTGAACTACCGAATAATGAGTTTTATGCAATAAAAGCAATAGAAGAAATATTTAATATTCCTTTTTCTTTGGCTGCAAAAAGGATGGAACAAATTAAGCAGAGAGTATTAAGGAACAAAATTGATATAGCAATAATTGAAAAAGAACAAAACAGGTACTCAAAGGTTGCTCAGGACTGGTCAGAGGAAACAAAAACACTCTTACAGCAATTAGAGAATCAACTGAAACAAAAGAAAACAGAAAGGGTGCTAACAAGTGTCTAGACAGGCTGTTTATTACGAAGAAATTGACGGAAATGAATATCCTTATTGGTTTGTAATTACTGTTGAAAACGGAGAAATAGATTGGGATAATGATACCTTTTATTTTGAGGTAAAGGCCCCATTTGAAAAGTTTAGTAGATTTGACTTTGATGAATATCTGATGGGGGTGTCTATTGATTCCGCTGATATTATCCGATCAAATACTCATATCTCAACTCTAGGAATCACGTTGAAAAATATTAAAAAACGAATAATTGAACATGAAGCTAATCCTCTTCAAGTTCGTCAACTAATATTTTTAATGTCTGATATCGAAGAAAGTCTTTCACTATTTAGTAAGGAGTTGAGCTTCAATGCCGCAGCAGCGACTTTATTATGAATATGTTGACCGAAAACTCGTTCCATATTGGTATGTCCTTACTTTTTCCTCTTGTGAACTAAACTGGGACAAGCATGTATTTTACTACAACGCAATTAAACCTTTTGAATATATAGGAAGGGATGAATTTGATGAATCAATCATCAGCATGCCGATTTATCTTTCAGATTTAGTTATTAATGGTGACCTTCCAGATAAAATTGGTCTTCATTTAAGTACTATTCGAAAGAGGATTGAAAGAAATGGAATTGATCCGTATATAGTTCGTCAATTAATTATCTCTGCAAATGAATTAGATGAATTTATTCCTTTGCTGTCAAAGGAAAGAAATATGACTCTGTTAATACAAAATTAAACTAAAAAATTGCAGTAGTTATGTTCATTATTAAGGAGGAAACATAATGGCTTATTTTCAAAAGGTCCCTGCTAAAAATAAACAAGGATACAAATGGAAATGTACAGAAGATGGACCTCGTGATCCAATTACAGGTAAGAGGAGACAAGTTACAAGAAGAGCTGATACAAAAAAAGAAGCACAAGAGAAAGTAGATGCGGCAATTGAAAAGATAAAGGCAAAGGATGCAAATGGAGTTTCAAGCGATCTTGCCGAAATCACAGTCGAAGGCTTATTTGTAAAATGGTTTGAGTTAATTATGAAGAGAAAAGTAAAAGAAACTACATTCAAAGAGTATACTAACGCTTATAATTATCGAATTAAACCTGTCTTAGGTAAATTTAAATTAACTCAATTAAACCCTATTAACCTACAAAAGTTTGTAAACGACCTATCAGACGAAGGCTTATCACCTAGATACGTTGAATACATTAGTACAATATTGTATGGAGCCTTAGAAACTGCCCGTAAGTGGAAAGTCATTCAAGTTAACCCTCTAGTAGATGTCGAAAAGCCGCGACCAAGGAGAGTTGAACAAAAAACATGGTCGATTGATGAGATGAACCTTTTTTTACTGACTACTAGGTTAAATGATTTTAGAACGCACTCAATTGTTAACCTAGCGCTTAACACTGGTTGCAGAAGGGGTGAGATCTTATCTTTAAAATGGTCTGATTTAGATGAGGAAAGCAAAAATCTCACTGTTGAACGAACTCTTGTATATGACAAAGATGGATTTCGGTTTACTACTCCTAAATCTGAATCCTCTATTAGAAAAATTAAAATTGGAGATTCACTAATAAAAGAATTAAAAGAATGGAAAGCCCATCAAAATAAAATTAAAATGGCATATCGTAATGTTTTTGAAGATATTGATATAATTTTCTCAACTCATACTGGTAAGCCGATCTTCCCTAGAAGCTTAACTTCTGATTTTAACAGAGCAATAAAAAACACCAATGTAACAAAAATTCGTTTCCACGATTTGCGACACACACACGCTACTATGTGTCTCGAAGCTGGAATGTCTTTGAAAGAGGTGCAAGATCGTCTCGGCCACAGCAGTATAAAAACAACTGGTGATGTATATGCTCACGTAACTGAATCAATGAAGGAAAAGTCAGTTGATTTGTTCGAAAAATACATTTCAAATTAAGGATTTTGCAAGGTATGTGGTTAAAATGTGGTCAATGCCAACATACCTTGCATCAAAACCTTGTTATATCAAGGTTAATTTTGCTACTGCTTCCACGTGCATCGTCTGCGGAAACATATCCACCGGCTGCACTTCCACTGTCTTATACCCGCCATCCTCCAGTATCCGCAAATCTCTCGCCAACGTCCCCGGATTGCAGCTGACATAAACGACTTTCTTCGGCCTCATTTCAATAATTGTGTTCAAAAGTGCTTCATCGCAGCCCTTTCGTGGAGGATCAACGACTAACACATCTGCAGAATTGCCCTGCTCATACCATTTAGGTATCACCACTTCCGCTTCCCCAACAGCAAACTCTGCATTAGTAATCCCATTGAGTTCCGCATTCCGCTTTGCATCCTCAATTGCTTCCGGCACAATTTCGACACCGAAAACCTTCTTAGCCTTTTGAGCAAGGAATAAAGAAATGGTTCCGATCCCACAATAAGCGTCAATCACGTTTTCTTCACCGCTTAAATCTGCGTATTGCAACGCTTTATCATATAGAACCTTTGTCTGCTCTGGGTTGACTTGATAAAAGGAACGGGCAGAGATTGCAAATTTAATATCTCCGATGAAATCATAGATGACTTCCTCACCCCAAAGAACCTTTGTATGGTCACCAAAGATGACATTCGTTTTCTTTGAGTTGACGTTGTGAACAATGGATTTGATGCCTTTTATTCGTGAAGCAATTTCCTCTACAATCTTATTTTTATTCGGAAGGTCATTCGTTCTGGTAATGAGCACAACCATTACTTCTCCAGTTACGAGACCGTGTCGGGCCATAATATGGCGTAGATCTCCTTTATGCTTGCCCTCATTGTATGCACGAACACCGTAACGACTGCAGATATCAATTACAGTCTGAACAACTTCATCATTTTTTTCCTGCTGAATGATGCATTCTTTCATATCAATAATTTGATGGGTACGCTGCTGATAAAAGCCGCCGATGAGGCCTCCCTCTTGCTCGCCAACCGGAACCTGGGCCTTATTGCGATAGCGCCAAGGCTCTTTCATGCCTAAGACAGGGTGAACCTTAACATTTTCGAGTTTTCCAATCCGCTCTAGCACGTCCCTAACTTGCTTTTCCTTCGCTTTCAGCTGCCCTTCATAGCTTAAGTGTTGAAGCTGGCATCCGCCGCATTCTTTGTAAATAGGGCATGCCGCCTCAACCCGATATGGGCTTTTTTCATACATTTCAACAATCCGGCCGAATCCATAGCCTTTATTCACCTTAATTACTTTAACTTTTGCCTTTTCACCGGGAAGCCCGTTCGGAATAAATAACGGATAGCCCTCAACCTTAGCTACCCCAGCCCCATCATGAGTTAAATCTTCAAAAATCACATCTATATAATCGTTTTTTTGTACTGGTAATGTTTTACTCATTCGTTTCGTCCTTTTTTTCAGCATTAATAAGGGAAATTGTATCATATTATTGGGGGAATACGAAATACTGACGAACCTTTTGTGTTAGAAACAAAAGAGGATATTATCGTTAGTTTTTTGAGGGGTATTAACAAACGAAGAAAATAAGATAAAAAGTTAACCGGAGTATTCACCTGGGAATTTAATGTTCAATATAACAATGTCAGAGCCATGAAACTCATAATAAATACAAAACTTCCTGACAATAACTCTTGAGATGCCAATGAATCGTCCGAATTCCTCCATATATGATTTAGATAGTATTGGGTTTAATAACAGGTCTTCAACTTCTAGTACGAGGTTTATTAAAAAATCTTTGGTTTCTTCCGGTGTAAAATGAATACTTTGAAGGGTAAAAAGTTTTTCAAGATAGGTTCTGGCCATATGACTCTTCTTTTATTTCTCATCATTAAAGTCCGTTTCTTTTATCCTGTTTATTAATTCTTTGGATGTCATAAATCTTTGATGACGATAGGCATCTCGACTCTTCTCAAACTTTTCCGCCAATGTGGGATCAGCATTTACCTCTTCGTTTATTGACATTTCATTTTCTGTCTGTAAAATAATCTTGAATTTCCCCTTTCCAGGGACAAAGATTTCACTTTCACTGTGGTTTTGATTCATTTGATTCATCTTTTCGATCAGTTCGTTCACAATCCTTTCACTAATACTCATGTTTAACATCACCCCTTTTATAAAATTCTCTTAAAGTTTATCACATTTCATATGCTTAGTATGCAAAAAGCCCGCCCCCAATAGGAACGAGCTCCTCTTTCTTATAAGGAACTTGCCCAATCCCTCGGGCGGTCCTCATCACGGATTTGATCAATTGGTACAAAGACTTCTAAATGGCGATAAAGATTCACAAATTCGGCTGGCAGCAATCCGCCGAATTCGCCATCAAGATTTAGTTGGAGTTTTTCGCTAGACTGTACTTTTATCCGGTTCGCTTGTGTATAAATGACTTGCGGATCATTGATATGCTCACCGCGGACTGCCAGTGTTGCAATTCGGATAAAATCAGCTAGGTTTGTCTTTTTCAAAATTAATAAGGAAAACAAGCCGTCATTAATCGATGAATCTGGAGCGAGCTTTTCAAATCCACCGACTGAATTGGTTAACCCAACAAGGAAAAGCATCGCCTCCCCTTCAAAAAGCTTCCCATCATACTCAATACTCACTTCCGTTGATCGAATGGATGGAAGCATTTCAATCCCTTTTAAATAATAGGCGAGCTGCCCAAGCATCGTTTTCAGCTTGCTTGGCACTTCATAAGTAAGCTCTGTCAGCCTGCCACCGCCGGCAATATTAATAAAATACTTATCATTAATCCGTCCAATGTCGACAGGGATCCTATCACCTTTAACGATGATATCTGCTGCAGCTTCAATATCCCTCGGAATATGCAGAGCCCGTGCAAAATCATTCGTTGTACCTACTGGAATGATTCCGAGCTTCGGCCGGTAAGCTTGTTCTGCCAGTCCGTTGACAACCTCATTAATCGTACCGTCTCCCCCTGCAGCCACGACAAGGTCATATTTACGTTCGACAGCCATTCGTGCAGCCTTTGTTGCATCTCCTGGTCCTGTTGTCGCATGGCAAGATGTCTCATAACCTGCTGTTTCCAGCTTTTGTAATACTTCCGCCAAATGTTTTTTAAAAATTTCCCGACCGGAAGTTGGATTATAAATAATTCTTGCTCTTTTCATACCCATCATCCTATTAATAAACTTTAAGTTACATCATCCGTTTTCTCATTCAGTTAACATCATATCTAAAAGGCAACAACATATCAATTTTTTACCTAAACCGAAGACAGAACTAAGCACATAAAGTGAAACTTCAATCAGTGGGGTGGTTCAACGCTCAGTACAAGCTAGTGCACACATCGCAACAGGACATCGCGTTCATAGTCTGCCTCATCTCCCACTGATTGTTAGTTG
>NZ_JBALOZ010000012.1:0-29360 GCF_036965125.1 Bacillus sp. JJ1503 | reverse complement strand
TATTTATTATTGTATAGGATTTATCAGTAATTTAAGGATTATATATCCAATTTCGAATCTAGTATGTAAAATCGGGGAGATAATCTGCTATTTAAACATAAAAGACCCTCAGCCAATTAGGTGAGAGTCATTGAAACGACAATATTAATGTTTCGTGAACGGTGGTCATATGGAGTATCTAGAAGACCTATTTATATAATCCTTGGCAATTCTCATTCTTTGGAGCAATCTTTAATGAAGCCTTAATCTATGTCTTTTTTCCCCTTTATCAAAACCTTCCATCCACCAGTATAAAACGTATTGCTCGCATAAATAATAGAGGGATTCACTCAATACCCCTTCTTCTCCATGTCCCCAATACAGCAGGAAATGATATAACGTATCAACTAAATGCTTTTCTTCTTGCCGGCAGCGGAATCTCACATCCTCTGCGCTTTCACCGTAATATCCAAACCGGCTAAAGTGCGCTCCTAGTAAGTAGGCTTCAATGGCCACATCATAGCAGGCTTCTTCTATTCCATTATTCATCAGCAGCCCGTTCATAAATCGTGAGGAACCAAAATGCTGCTGCACTTTTTCCTTTAGAGCTTTTATAGAAATTTCACGTAAAACGGATTTTTCATATTTAATTTGTTTTTCTCTTTTCTTTTCTACAAAGGTTGTAATTACATTCATGCTGTCTCACCTCTTATAAATAGTCTTTAACGATGCAAGGAGAGACATACAAAAAGGCCAACTGCCAATTTTTAATAAAAGCCTCAGAATTTTCTTAGGCCTAGCTAATCCTATTTAAATTCTCGTGAATGGGAAACCTAATACCATCAAAAAAATATGGAGGGTTTGCATTGATAAGAAAGCTTTTTTTATTGAGTATATTCGTTTTATTGCTAGGGATCTTCATCATTCCATATAACGCCAAGTCTGATTATGGAGTCGAAATCACAACTTCCTCGGAAATGAATGAGGACAATTCACTTTATAGAGAAATTGAAATGTATAGTGATCAGCATTATATTAAGCCAATTGATGCAAGAGTAGATAGAATATGGAAAGCGATACCCGGATACAATGGGCTAAGTGTAGACATTGAAGCTAGTTATAAAAAGATGAAAGCAAGCGGTGTTTTTAATAAAAACGATATCGTTTTTAAGGAAATATCACCAAATGTCCATTTAGAAAGTTTGGGGCCCCAACCGATTTATAGGGGTAATCCTGAGAAGCCTATGGTTGCTTTTTTAATTAATGTGGCCTGGGGAAATGAATACATCCCTGGAATGCTGGATGTTTTAAATAAACATCAAACAAAGGCAACGTTTTTTTTCGATGGAAGTTGGGTTAAAAAGAATCCCGATCTAGCCAAGTTGATTAAGGAGGCCGGTCATGAGATTGGCAACCACGCCTATAGTCATCCAAATCTCCAGCAGCGATCTGAGGCAGAAACTGTGGAAGAGTTAAAGAAGACAAATGATGTCATTAAAGAAACCATCGGCATCACTCCAGTGTGGTTTGCTCCACCAAGCGGAAGCTTTAATCAGGTCACCATTCAAGTCGCTAACCGGCTTAATATGAAAACCATTCTCTGGACAGTCGATACGGTTGATTGGAGAAAACCACCTGCTTCCGAAATGGTTAGAAGGGTTGTGTCAAAGATAGAGAATGGAGCAATGGTTCTCATGCATCCTACAAAGCCTACCGCCGAAGGATTGGAGACCATGATAACCAATATTAAAGCAAAAGGGTACAAACTCGGTACCGTGAGCGAGCTTATGAGCGAAAAGCGCGTTGATTAGTTAATAAGCCGAAATATCTATTAAGCAGGTAAAGCCCTAGGAACCTCTAGTTATAGGTACAAGTGGAGGGACCCTAGGGCTTTAAACAATCAAAAGCAAGCAGTAACCCATCTAAATCCCAAACCTCAATCTCTCTGTGCGATTTGCTTAATCCAACCAATATCTTCAAATTCAGCGAGTTTTCTGCTTACTGTATCAGCTGTCGTCCCAAGGCAAGAGGAAATGTCTATTCGATTCATGGGTAGTATAATCCCCTTGACTAACTCCCATTTCCACTATTCATTAATCACATGCATGATGTTGTAGGCAATATTATTATATTTATCCTTGCCTGATAACAATTTACATTATTCATACATATGTTAAAAGGACAACACGATTGGTATCGTAGTAAAGTGAGGGAAAACCATGAGGAAAACAACTAAATTAAAAAATTTACTAAATTCCCAAAAACCTAGTTTTTTAATGGAAGCCCATAACGCTCTTTCCGCAAAGGTTGTAGAGGAAGTAGGTTTTAAAGGGATTTGGGCTAGTGGACTATCGATTTCAGCATCAATGGGTGTTAGAGATAATAATGAAGCTTCTTGGACACAAGTATTAGATATACTTGAATTTATGAGTGATGCCACTACAATACCCATTCTATTAGACGGTGATACAGGATATGGAAATTTCAATAATGCTCGAAGGTTAGTTAGAAAACTAGAACAATTAGATATTGCTGGCGTTTGCATCGAGGATAAGCTTTTTCCAAAAACGAACTCATTTATTAATGGAGAAGCCCAGCCCCTCGCGTCGATTGATGAATTTTGCGGGAAAATCAAAGCAATGAAAGATGCCCAAGAAGATGAAGATTTTATGGTTGTAGCTAGAGTTGAGGCTTTTATTGCAGGCTGGGGATTAGAAGAGGCTCTTAAACGTGCGGAAGCCTACAGGCAGGCAGGTGCCGATGCTATTCTTATGCACAGCAAGAAGGCGGATATTAAAGAAGTTGAAGCATTTATGAAAGAATGGAATGGGAGACATCCAGTTGTAATTGTTCCTACAAAATACTATACAACTCCAACTGACGAATTCAGAAGATTAGGAATAAACACTGTAATCTGGGCTAACCATAATTTAAGAGCTTCAATCACTGCTATGCAAAAGATCTCAAAACAAATACTAGAAGATGAAAGTCTCATCCATGTTGAGGATTCAATCGTAAGTGTGAAAGAAATTTTTAGACTTCAAAATGCCGAGGAGCTTCAAAGAGCAGAGAAGAAATATTTGCCTTCAACTACAAACCAGTCGCAGACGGAAACAGAGTGATGGAATGTTAAACACAAATAAATTTGGAAATGAGCTTAAAAGGTTAGGTTTTGACTTTTACAGCGGCGTCCCATGTTCATTTTTAAAGAATCTTATCAATTATTCCATTAATGAGTGTGAATATATTGCTGCCGTTAACGAAGGTGATGCTATTGCCATTGCTTCGGGAGCTTATTTAGGAGGAAGGAAACCAGTTGTTTTAATGCAAAACTCGGGCTTAACTAATTGTATTTCTCCATTAACCTCCTTAAATTACCCCTTTCAAATACCTATACTTGGGTTTGTTAGTCTTCGGGGAGAACCTGGTTTAGCTGATGAGCCTCAGCATGAATTAATGGGACAAATTACGACACAATTATTAGAGTTAATGCAAATAAAATGGAAATTCTTATCTCCTGATATTAGCGAGGCGATGAAACAGGTTGAAGAAGCTAACAAATGGATTGAACGAAATCAATCATTCTTCTTTGTAGTGAAAAAAGGAACGTTCGAAAGTGAGAAGTTGAAGAAAGAGGAAAGGTCTATAAATAAAAATAAAATAAAGATCGAAAAAACCTCCTCTGATGAACGACCAAGCCGATTTAATACGTTAAAAATAATCAATCAGTTCAAAGATGAGAAAACCATTCAACTTGCAACAACCGGTAAAACAGGCAGGGAGCTTTACGAATTAGAGGATTCCGCCAACAATCTATATATGGTTGGTTCCATGGGCTGTGTCAGTTCCCTTGGGTTAGGCTTAGCCTATACGCAAAAAGAGTTAGATGTAATTGTCATTGATGGAGATGGTTCTCTTCTCATGCGAATGGGCAGTTTAGCAACAAATGGTTATTATCAACCTGAAAATATGCTGCACATCCTCCTAGATAATCAAACTCATGATTCAACAGGAGGGCAAAATACCGTTTCTCACAATGTTAACATGGTCGATATCGCTGCCGCTTGCGGTTATGAAAAATCATATTATATCCATAACTTACACGAACTTGAAATGGGTATACAAGAATGGAAAAAGACAAAAGGACTGACGTTTTTTTATTTAAACATCGCAAAAGGATCAAAACAAAACTTAGGACGCCCTAAAATTACCCCTAGTGAAGTTAAAACACGCCTTCAAGGGTTCATTAAATAATGTGAAACTTCCACCAATGGGTTCCCCGGGTATTGGGCTCCCATTCATTTGTGATGAAAAGGAGGAGCATCATGCGGAAAGTTAAAAGAAATATATTATTAAATCCCGGGCCTGCTACTACAACGGATACGGTTAAATATGCACAAGTAGTACCTGATATTTGTCCTCGCGAAGATGAATTCAGTCAAATAATGAATTTCGTTTCCACAGAACTTACAAGTCTAGTAGCAGATACGGAGCAGTATTCAACTGTACTGTTTGGTGGTTCTGGAACTGCAGCAGTAGAATCAATCTTGAGTTCAGTTATGAACGATGGAGTTATAGTAATCATTAATAACGGAGCCTATGGAAAACGAATGTGTGAAATAGCAGAAGCTTATCAGCTAGATTGGGTTGAATTTATAAGCGCAGCTGATCAACCCATTCAACTAGAGTCATTACATTCATTTATTCAAGCATTTCCACGAACTGTTTCTTATCTTGCGGTCGTGCATAATGAAACAACAACGGGATTATTAAACGATATTGAATCGATAGGTGCCATTTGCAAGGAAAAAGGGATTGAATTAATGGTAGATGCAATGAGTTCTTTTGCGGCTATCCCTATTCAAATGAATCGTATGAATATTAGTTATTTAGCAGCTAGCTCTAATAAAAATCTCCAAGGAATGGCAGGAGTCTCATTTGTAGTAGCTAAAAAAAGCAATTTAGAGAAAGAGGCGTTGGAAAAACCATCCAATTATTACTTAAATCTTTATGCTCAATATAAACACTTCACCGAGACAGGCCAAATGCGTTTTACTCCACCTGTACAGACAATATATGCACTAAAACAAGCCATTTTAGAAGTAAAAGAAGAAGGGGTGAAAGAAAGATATGAACGGTATTCTAAGTGTTGGGAATCGCTCATCACGGGCCTCTCTAGATTGGGCTTAAGACATCTCGTTCCTGCTGACCATCATTCAAAAATTATTACAGCGATAGTTGAGCCTACATGTAAAAAGTATGATTTCAACAGTATGCATGATTATTTTTATGCCAACGGGATAACGATCTATCCAGGTAAGCTTAACCATTTTAATTCTTTTAGAGTAGCAAACATCGGTGACCTTACAAACGATGATATTGAAATCTTTTTAACTTTATTGGAGAAGTATCTTCATAGTATTGGGTACCAATCTACAGATGGAATTGATGGATAATAGAATATCTTAGTCAGAGCAAGTGAAAAAATATTCAATTATGATTGAAAATAAAGCTTTACAAAGCCATCCGCCTGAAACATATGAATTTTCCGAAAGTAATTTATGGGATTATGTGAACTAAGTGGCGGGACGATGCTCCATGTTGAAAAAGCTATTCAAAAATCCCGCTTCTTCATCTGCAAAAATTAATTCCTTACTTTCTGAAATTGATCGTGTTTCCTTAATTGCAGCCGATAGTCTGGCAGGCTATATGTAAATTCCCCTCAATAATCCAAATATGGCCATTTTTATCTCGTCAATTTCTCATTTTTATAAATTAGAGGATAAAACCATGTTTCAGACAATTAGGAAAACCCATAAGGATTGGCAAAAATTTAATTAGTAGATATCACGTTTCATTAGATTCATGCTTTAATTTTCACTATCTTGCTATTTTATCTCAGTCCCCCTACGTACTGAATTAATAGGGTGTATAATGTAAGGAGAGGTGAGATAAATGACGGACAGTGTCAATAATGGATCTCAAATAAATCATGATTATGAAATGATGACAGATGAAATGTGGCAAGCAATTATTAACAATGATACCTCGTATAATAATCAATTTTTCTATGCTGTAAAGACCACAGGGATCTTCTGTAAACCGTCATGTAAATCTCGCGTTCCGAAAAAGGAAAATGTACGTATTTTTCAAGACGCAGAACAAGCTCTCCAAGCAAATTTCCGCCCTTGTAAACGTTGCAAGCCTACTAATGAGAAATTGCCTGATAGTGAGTGGGTTGCTCTTATCACTGAATACATTGATAAAAATTTCATTGAAAAATTAACTCTAGAAACATTAGCAAATATAACTCACGGAAGTCCCTATCATTTGCATCGAACGTTTAAAAAGATAACAGGTGTCACGCCAGTTGAGTATATCCAGCTGGTTAGAATAAAAGCAGCTAAAGAGTACCTGATTCAAACAAATAATGCGATTGCAGATATCTCTATATGTGCAGGAATGCCTAACACGCCCTATTTTATTACTCTATTTAAAAAGAAAACCGGACAAACACCTGCACAATATCGTGAATTACATCGGTCCATGAAGATAACGGAGGAAATTTAAATTGAGATCAGAGAAAAAACCGACACTTTTTTGGTCTTTGCTAAAATATAAGCATTGGAATTTTTTTATCGCTTCGACATCTAAGGGGCTTGTGTTTGTTGGTTCACAGAACAAACCATTCGAGGAATTGTCTGAATGGGCTAAGAAACGCTTTCCTGGAAGTCCTCTTGTTGAAGTTGGAGAAAAGCTCGAACCTTTTGCGATTGAAATCATCGAGTATCTTGACGGAAAACGGCAAACCTTTACAGTCCCCTTTGATTACAATGGGACACCATTCCAGATGGCAGTCTGGAATGCACTTTGCAAGATTCCGTATGGACAGACAAAGTCCTACTCTGAAATAGCAAACGATATTAATAAACCAGCTGCAGTTCGTGCTGTAGGGACAGCCATCGGAGCTAATCCCGTTTTAATCACTGTTCCCTGTCATCGTGTAGTAGGAAAAAACGGAGCGTTAACGGGCTATCGTGGTGGATTAGAAATGAAGACAAAGCTTTTGGAACTGGAAAGACAGGGTTATATCCAGCAATAAATAAAACTACTATACAATGATTGGAAGCGAGTTTTACCCAGGGAATATAGACAAATCCCTTTTTCGAAAAAGGAATGAAGAAAAAGGGATTGTTCCTATTCGCTGGCCATTAAAGTCAACAAACAAAAAACTCCCAACCAATCGGTTGAGAGTAATATTAACGTTTTAAGAACTGAGGTGCACGAAGAGCGCCTTTAAGACCAACTCTACAGGGGGGATTTGTAAATCCGCTTCGTGATATTTTTAACAGATTTTTCCGAAACAGAAATAGAGACATTTTGAATCACAAACTGGCTTTTTCTAAGATCTTGATTTTTCTCCATTTTCCTTAACCATCTTTATTGGATGGTTTTGTATTAGATGAATGCTTCGTCCCAAATGTAAGCGCCGCTGCTGCAACCCCAAAAAGGAAAGCTGCTTCTTGCTCTTTAAAAAGAACACTAGCAACATTTGGCTCTTTTACTTCAGAATCAATGATTGCAAATTTAGTATCCTTTTGTTTTTGCTACCTCGTCATTTTTGTCAAATATCCCCCATAATAGAACCCGTTAACATTATGATATTCCTCATGCATTTTTTCTTCGTCGAGAAAATTAAAACCATTTACCGATTTTATAAAGATTCCAGAACACCAAAAGACTCGAACACAAATTTATGTTTTTGTGTAAGATTTCTTTTTTAGCATTCCAAATATACGGGGACACGTATTAAATCCCGCTTACATAGCATATGTATAAGGACATGCTATGTGCTTCTTTTAGAGGTTTAATTAATCCCCTTTTCCATTCAATTAGAAAGGAGGAAAATGAATAAGGGTGGAATGGTTCAGTTCTTTCTTAATTGTAAATTTGATTGGAATAAGTACAAATATAGATAATGCAGGTGTTGGAATTGCCTATGGGCTTAAAAATTTTAAAATACCTTATTGGTTCAACCTGATCATTAATGTTATTGGATTCTTTTTTACAATCATTGGGGTATTCTTAGGCTATGTTATTTCACAATTTATTTCACAAAAAGAAACTGGACTAGTATCTTTTTGTATATTGTTCAGCATCGGATTATTCACCATTTATAATGATTGGTTTGTTTATAGAAAAAAAAGTGAGATAAAGATACAAAAGCCTAATATTCGACAGGGTGTTTTCCTAGGTTTTACACTTTCAATCACAAACATTGCTAGCGGACTTGGGGCAACGGTTGCCTATAATTCCGTTATTTGGTCCGTGATATTTAGTATTACTGTTTGGGGTTATATTGCCATATGGTTTGGAAATTCTGTTGGAAATAAAGTTTTCTCAAAAATCTTAGGTAATTACTCTCCACTTATTGCTGGGTTTATTTTCATGATTATCGGATTTAAGCAATTATTTTAAGCTTTAGTTGAAACTTCCCCTTTAGATCACTCTCAAGCTAATTTAGAACATAACACCTTATTTTTACTAACTTCTAGTTAGTGCCTTTTCTTTGATTAGAGGAAGTAAAGGCTTGCAGTTCATTTTTAAGCATTTAATAATTAAACGACAATTACTGAAAGGATAAAGTTGTAGAGTATGTTAACTCTTATTTTTTCAACTATCGTTTTTTTTGTAGCAACAAACATTGATGACATTTTCCTTTTGATGACTTGGTTCTCACAAGCAAAGACAACAGAACAGAAACGATTTATTGTGGCTGGACAATACTTGGGCTATATTCTGCTTCTTACCATAAGTTTAATTGGAGCATTTGGAGCTTTACTCATTCCTAAAGCATGGATAGGTATACTTGGATTAATTCCTATCTATATTGGAATACAATCACTGGTATCTTTGTACCAAATGAGGAAAGATAATTCTAGTCAATTTGTTTGGTTATTAAAGATTACCACAGTCACATTTGCTAATGGTGTTGATAATATAGGTCTTTATATTCCGTTCTTCTCAACCAATAGTTTATGGAATATTATTCTTATTATGGTTATCTTTTTAGCACTTGTAGCAGTTTTGTGTTATTTAGGTAATGTCCTCGTACACCAACCGTTAATAGCTCAGACTTTAGAACGTAATGGTCACATTATTGTTCCCTTCGTATTAATAGGATTAGGTACTTTTATTTTGATTAAACACGATACGTTCCATTACCTTTTTAGTAATTTCTAATTATCAATTAATTACCAGTCGAAAAAATGACTGGTTTTTTATTTCTAAAACATTGTAACAAGTAAACTCTTGTTCAGACACCAAAAACAAAGGATTCTAAGCGTTTAATTAGTTTGGATAATAAAACCCTAGCTTTGCTTAAAAAGTGGTGTATAAGTCAAATGGAAGAGGGTTTTGCTAATGGAATAATAAATGTGCCAATAATCTTGTTTTACAAGGGGCGATAGAACACCATTACGCTTAGCCTATCTTAATGAAGGCAAAATATTCTAATTACGAAACACAGTCTCCATCCCATAACTATACATCGTTTACGCCATACTCATGCTCCTTATTATTTGAAGCTGTGCGAGTATTAAAGAAGTACAAGAGCGGCTAGGACACGCCGATCTTCAATTGACAATGAATATATATAACCCATGTAACTAACACTCTTAAAAAGCAAACCGCATCAAAATTCCAGAAGGTTATTGAGCTATAATTGGTGATCAAATGCGGCCAAAAAGTATTTTCGTGGTCAAAAGCACTTTTCAGGCATAAAAAAGACCCCCAAGCAATAAGCTTGAGAGCCTTTGAAACGTTGATAATTAACGTTTTGAGAACTGAGGTGCACGACGAGCGCCTTTAAGACCGTATTTTTTACGTTCTTTCATACGAGCGTCACGAGTTAATAGTCCAGCAGCTTTTAGTGTTGGACGGTATTCTGGATCAGCTTGAAGTAACGCACGAGCGATACCGTGGCGGATTGCGCCAGCTTGACCAGTGTAACCTCCACCATTTACATTTACATGAACGTCATAGCTACCTTGAGTTTCAGTAGCTGCTAACGGTTGGTTTACAACTGCACGTAAAGCAGCAAATGGGATATAATCTTCAATTTCACGACCATTGATAATAATTTTACCGTCGCCTGGAACTAAACGAACTCGTGCAACGGAGCTCTTACGACGACCAGTGCCAATATATTGAACCTGTGCCAAGTTAATAACCTCCCCTATAAATTATCCACGAAGTTCGTAAACTTCAGGTTGTTGTGCTTGGTGCTTATGTTCAGCGCCAGCATATACGTGTAATTTCTTGAACATTTGACGGCCAAGAGTGTTCTTTGGAAGCATGCCTTTAATAGCAAGCTCTAACATTCTCTCAGGAAAGTTCGTACGCATTTCGTTAGCAGTTCTTTGTTTTAAACCACCTGGGTGATTTGTGTGACGGTAGTAAATTTTGTCATTTAATTTATTACCAGTTAATTCAATCTTAGCTGCATTTAGAATAATTACATGATCACCAGTATCAACATGTGGTGTAAAAGTTGGTTTATGTTTACCACGTAGGATTGACGCAACTTCACTAGCAAGACGACCTAGAGTTTTGCCTTCTGCATCAATCACGTACCATTTACGTTCGATATTGTTTGCATTCGCCATAAACGTTGTACGCATCATTTTCCCTCCTAAAAATTCCATCTTCATAATTTCATTGGTTTCATTTATCTTAGACACAATAAGTTCCGGGGCTTATCGTGGTTTTAATAACAATACCTTTGCTATGATACACTTTTATACAGCTATTGTCAATAAAATGTTACACCAGGTTTAGTTGTTTTGAAATATTTTTATCAAAAATCTGCTTCACAACGCGACCGAGTGGATCATACAGGTTTTCGGAAAAATATTTGTCTTTAATAAAATACCTTCCACAAATAAAGCCCTTGAGCAGGAGCTGTTCTTCCCGCGAAGGATCGATCCCTCTTTTCCAAAATGTCTGCCATGGAATTCGGGCTTCTTTCTCCAGCTCCGACCTCTAAAAGAGTGCCAACTAATATCCTGACCATATTATACAAAAAACCGTTGCCAACAAATCGAAACTCAAGAGAGCCTTGGCCCTTAATCAGAACAATTTCCTTTAATTCCCTGACTTTATCCTCTACCTCCGTCTTGGCAGAGCAGAAGCTCGTAAAATCATGAGTCCCCATTAAATAAGCTGCCGCTTCCTTCATTGCTGAAATATTCAATGGATAAGGATACTGAAAGGCATAATTTCGGCTAAAAGGATCTCTCTTTGTGGAAAGGCTCATAACATACCGATATTCCTTCCCCTTTGCATCAAATCGGGCATGGAATCCGCCTTCAGCTTCTTCCGTGCTCAAAACGACAACATCATCAGGCAAAAGAGAATTAAGCGCAATATCCCACTTTGGCAGCGGAATATTTAACTCAGAGTCAAAATGAATAACCTGTCCCTTTGCATGGACGCCTGCATCCGTTCTCCCAGAGGCACTAACCTTTATGTCTGCCCCTTTATGAAGTTTTTTCAAGGCATTTTCCAGTTCTCTTTGTACAGTCCGCTTATTCGGCTGGACCTGATAGCCAGAGAATAAAGTTCCATCATAGGTTACTAGACACTTAAACCTTTTCATCATCAAGCCCCATTATGTTCTTAATAAGAATAAAACAATGGTCAAAATTCCAAGCAGAATAATCATTGCTGAATCTGTCAAGCTCCAGCTGAGCTGCCTGTATTTTGTTCTTCCCTCACCGCCGCGGTATCCCCTTGCTTCCATGGCTGTGGCAAGCTCCTCAGCTCGTTTAAAGGAACTGACAAAAAGTGGGATGAGAAGAGGAATAATCGACTTTACCCTGTCTTTAATCGGTCCGCTTGTAAAATCTACCCCTCTTGCTGTCTGCGCCTTCATAATTTTATCTGTCTCCTGCATCAAGGTTGGAATAAATCTTAAAGAGATGGACATCATGAGAGCAAGCTCGTGAACTGGAAACTTAATTTTATTTAAAGGATGCAGCAGACTTTCAAGACCATCTGTAATCTCAATCGGTGTCGTTGTTAACGTCAGGATGGACGTCATTAAGATCAGCAGGAAGAAACGCATGGAAATAAAGAGCCCCATCCTTAATCCCTCTTCATAAATGGTAAACCAGCCTGCTTGAAATAGAATTTTCCCGTCCTTTGTCAAAAACAAATGCAAGAGCAATGTAAAAAGCACGAGCCAAAGAACAGGTTTCAGACCTGAAAGAATGAATCGCATAGGAACTTTAGACATTGACACCATTAAAAAAGTATAAATTAATAATGCCCCATAAGTTAAACTGTTGTTTGCAATAAAAACGATACATACAAATAGAAAAATCACTATAAGCTTGGATCGTGGATCCATTCGATGAATAACAGACTGAGCTGGTACGTAGCGGCCAAAAATCATTTTCTCCATCATTTTTGGTCACCCCTCTTTATGACAGCAGCGATTTCTTCTGTTAGCTTTTCAACCGATAAGCAAGTTTTTGGAAATTTCATTTGGAATGCCTTTTCAATTTTTTGCTGGAAACGGACAACCTCTGGCACATCTAATCCAAGCTCAATTAAACCTTCAGGCATTGAAAAAATCTCTTCGGGTGTTCCTTTTTTGTACACTTCTCCCTTATGCATAATCACAATTTGATCTGCATATCTGGAAGCATCCTCCATACTATGAGTGACTAGAATGGTTGATAGGTTTCTTTCCTGATGAAGCGCGTGGAACATATCCATTATTTCCTTCCGCCCTCTTGGATCAAGGCCTGCAGTAGGCTCGTCCAGGACGATCACATCCGGCTCCATCGCAAGTACTCCAGCAATCGCAACCCTCCGCATTTGCCCGCCAGATAAGTCAAACGGGGACTTTTCGAGAATTTCGTCTGCAAGCCCTACTTGCTTGATGGCAATTCTAGCCCTTTTCTTCGCTTCCTCCTCGGAAACGCCGAAATTCATTGGCCCAAAGCAAATATCCTTCTCCACCGTTTCTTCAAACAATTGATGCTCCGGAAACTGAAAGACAATGCCAACCTTTTGCCGAACTTCTCTAAGATTTTTTTGCTTTTTTTCTGAAGTAATTTCTTTCTCGCCAATCAAGACTTTTCCCGCGGTTGGTCTTAGCAGTGCATTTAGGTGCTGAAGAACAGTAGATTTACCGGAGCCTGTATGCCCAATTATCGCCAGAAACGTTCCAGACGGAATATTAATGGAGACATCCTTTATGGCTAAATGTTCAAAAGGGGTATTTACCTGATAGCGATATTCTACTTTTTGCAGTGAGATGTCCATAGCTCAGTCACCAACTCTTCTTCAGATAAAAAATGCCTTGATAAGGAGATTCCTTGTTCCTTTAATAGCTTACTCATTTTGACTGGAAAAGGAATATCTAAACCGAGTTTCACCAGCTCTTCATCCATTTGGAAAATTTCCCCTGGCGCCCCCTCTTTGTACAGCTTACCTTTGTTCATCACAATAATTCGATCAGCTTTTGCAGCCTCTTCTAAGTCATGGGTAATGGAAATGACGGTCATATTATGGGTTTCTTTTAACTCCCTAACCGTTTCTAGAACCTCTTCCCTGCCCCTTGGATCCAGCATGGATGTTGCTTCATCTAAAATAATAATGGAAGGCCTAAGAGCAATGACACCTGCAATAGCCACCCTTTGTTTCTGACCACCTGATAGATGGTGCGGCTCTTGATCAAGAAATTGCGCCATTTTCACTTTTTCTAAGGAACTATGAACTCTTTCTATCATTTCATCTCTAGCAATTCCGTTATTTTCTAAACCAAAAGCCACATCATCCTGAACAGTCGTCCCAACAAACTGATTATCTGGGTTTTGAAAGACCATTCCTATAATTTTTCGAGTATCCCAGACCGTCTCTTCAGTTAATGGGATCCCATTCACAGTAATGGAACCTTCCTGTGAGTACTGCAATCCATTTAATAGCTTCGCTAGCGTAGATTTACCAGAACCATTATGACCTACAATCGCAAGCCATTCCCCTTCATAGATCTCAAAAGATACATCGTGAAGAGCATACGGAGCCTGAATATCATATTGAAATGAGACATTTTTAAGCTGGACTAACGGTTTCTTGCTCATAGTTGTTCCTCCCCTCATCTCACTCTTCTCTCTCTATTCTAAACTGTACTGCCAGACAATCAACACCGAAATAGACTTTTAACTATTAAAAAACCCGCCACAATTGGCGAGCCTCAATAGTATGACAGTGGATATATAATGCTGATAACAATATTTCAGAATTTACACTTCCCTCACAAAGGAAACAATAATTTCTAAACTTATATCTGTTATCTGAGCTGTATAAAATGCCAAAGCTGTCTCCCTATTAAAAGCCCATACAACATTTGTCATTTTACTTTATTTAAAAAGTCTGCACCTTTCCGAAAAAAACAGGCCCCACCTGTTATACGCAAACTAAAAAACTCGGAAAGGTGCAAGAGCTAGACGAGTCATACAAGTGATATATGAAAAATAGATCACTTAGCCAACGCCTATAAGTACGCTCATCGTAACACTCACTTTTTACTTAAATTCCTCGGATGCCACAATTAGGCAGAAGGTCATTTTACAAAAAAGGGGCAATGAACAAGTTTCTGAACAAACTGTCTCTCGCCCCTTTTTGTTAAAAAATTATACTAACTCGATGATGACCATTGGTGCTCCGTCTCCACGACGAGGTCCAAGCTTCATAATACGAGTATATCCACCTTGGCGCTCTTCAAAGCGAGAAGCGATATCGCTGAATAATTTTTGTACAGCATCTTGATTCGTTTCGGCGTTAGCTACCTCGTTGCGCACATATGCAGCTGCTTGACGACGAGCATGTAAATCGCCACGTTTTCCAAGAGTGATCAATTTCTCAACAACTGAACGAAGTTCTTTCGCACGAGCTTCAGTTGTTTCAATACGCTCGTTGATGATTAAGTCTGTTGCTAAGTCACGTAACATAGCTTTACGTTGAGAGCTAGTACGTCCTAACTTTCTGTATCCCATGAAAGTTTCCCTCCTTTGTTGAAGTGATTCTTTAAGCTATTGTAGCTACTTGAAAATGCTTCAAAGCGTCTAGCTTATCAATCATCTTTTCGTAGGCCTAATCCAAGCTCTTCTAGTTTGTGTTTAACTTCCTCAAGAGACTTTCTGCCTAAGTTACGAACCTTCATCATATCTTCTTCCGTTTTATTAGCTAACTCTTGAACGGTATTGATACCAGCACGTTTTAAACAGTTATATGAACGAACAGATAAATCTAGTTCTTCGATTGTCATCTCAAGTACTTTTTCTTTTTGATCTTCTTCTTTTTCAACCATAATTTCAGCATTTTGAGCTTCATCAGTTAAACCAACGAAGATATTTAAATGCTCGGTTAAAACCTTAGCACCAAGTGCAACCGCATCTTGAGGACCAGTACTTCCGTCAGTCCAAACGTCAAATGTTAACTTATCGTAGTTAGTCATTTGGCCTACGCGTGTATTTTCTACTTGGAAAGAAACACGCGAAACTGGTGTATAGATTGAATCAATTGGTATGACGCCAATCGGCTGATCTTCTCTTTTATTTTGGACAGCCGGCGTATATCCACGTCCGCGCTTAGCAGTTAAACGCATACGCAAATGACCATTTGTTCCTAAAGTCGCGATGTGAAGATCTGGATTTAGAATTTCAACATCACTGTCATGAGTAATATCAGCGGCCTTAACAGCACCTTCACCCTGTACATCAAGCTCAAGCGTCTTCTCTTCATCAGAGTAGATCTTAAGTGCAAGCTTTTTGATGTTCAAAATAATAGATGTTACATCTTCTACGACGCCTTCAATTGTTGAGAACTCATGAAGTACCCCATCAATTTGAATTGATGTAACTGCGGCACCAGGAAGTGAGGATAAAAGGATACGACGTAAGGAGTTACCCAAAGTTGTACCATATCCACGCTCAAGTGGCTCTACAACGAACTTCCCGTACTTGGCATCATCGCTGATCTCAACCGTTTCGATTTTTGGTTTTTCTATTTCGATCATGAAAATACACCCTCCTTCAAAACGTCGAAACCCCGGCTATATTCATAACCGAAATTCCCCATGTATACGTTCCCGTTTTGCGCACAACAACTTGAATAATAGTCTGTATAAAAGCAAGAAAATTTTCCATCATATCCCATTATAGACAAGGATACAAAATTTATACAGAAAAATTAAACGCGGCGACGTTTTGGTGGACGGCATCCATTATGAGGAACTGGAGTTACGTCTCTAATTGCAGTAACTTCTAAACCAGCAGCTTGAAGTGCACGAATTGCAGCTTCACGGCCTGCACCAGGTCCTTTAACAGTTACTTCTAGAGTTTTCATTCCATGCTCCATAGAAGACTTCGCTGCAGTTTCTGCTGCCATTTGAGCTGCGAAAGGAGTAGATTTACGAGAACCTTTAAACCCTAATGCGCCAGCGCTTGACCATGAAAGTGCATTCCCATGAGCGTCTGTAATAGTTACAATTGTGTTATTGAAAGTAGAACGAATGTGAGCAACACCTTGTTCAATATTCTTTTTCACACGGCGTTTGCGTGTATTAGTTTTACGTGCCATTTAAAGTACCTCCTTTACTGATTATTTCTTCTTGTTCGCTACAGTCTTACGAGGACCTTTGCGTGTACGAGCATTGTTCTTAGTATTTTGTCCACGAACAGGTAAACCACGACGGTGACGAAGACCGCGGTAGCAGCCGATTTCCATTAAACGCTTGATGTTAAGTGATACTTCACGACGAAGGTCACCTTCAACTTTTAATTTATCGATGACTTCACGGATTTTATTTAATTCGTCTTCTGTTAAATCACGAACACGAGTATCTTCAGAAACACCAGCCTCTGATAAAACTTTCTTAGCTGTTTCTTTACCAATCCCATAGATGTAAGTTAATGAGATTACTACACGTTTTTCACGTGGAATATCTACACCAGCAATACGTGCCATTCTTTGCGCACCTCCTTGTTTTTAGCCTTGTTTTTGTTTATGTTTAGGGTTTTCACAGATAACCATAACTTTGCCACGTCTGCGGATAACTTTACACTTTTCGCAGATTGGCTTAACTGATGGTCTTACTTTCATTATCCTAACCTCCTTAGTAGTACGGAGTGCAGTGGTTATTTAAAACGATAAGTGATTCTTCCGCGTGTTAAGTCATATGGAGAAAGCTCAACTGTTACCTTATCTCCTGGCAGAATTCGAATGAAGTGCATACGAATTTTTCCAGAAACATGAGCTAGTACAGTATGACCATTCTCTAATTCTACTTTAAACATGGCATTTGGCAAAGTGTCAACAACAGTACCTTCTATTTCAATTACATCGTCTTTCGCCATCGAACAAGTCCCCCTTTTTCAAATATATACGAATTCATTTCTTCACTTTAACATAATAGTCAAAGTGTATTGCATCCATTACACAACCGGATTCTTGTAATCTTCCTGAACTTCTGGAGATGCTTGATCAATGAAATTACAGATGCAGTCTGGTTTATTCTTAAGATGAAGATTAAAAAATCATCATCAGTCTTAAAAAATTATAGGCCATACAACAACCTTAATATTATATCACATCGATAGCATCAAGTCCGCAAAGAACCAATACGGTTTGACTAAAAGTAGAACAAATTGCATGGACTGCGAGATTACAACCTGGCTTAAACTTTGGTAAGAATCTCATAGCCTGTGTCGGTGATCGCAATTGTATGCTCAAAATGGGCACACATTTTTCCGTCAACCGTTACAACTGTCCAATTGTCTTCTAACGTTTTCACATATCGGCTTCCTGCATTCACCATGGGTTCAATACAAAGAACCATTCCTGGTTTTAAACGCGGGCCCTTATCTGGGGGACCATAATGAGGAATTTGCGGATCCTCATGTAAGTCTTGCCCGATTCCATGACCCACATACTCACGTACAATGGAAAAACCAAATGATTCCGCATACGTTTGAATCGCATGTGAGATGTTCGACAGACGTACACCTGGTTTTGCTTCCATAAGGCCCTTATATAAAGATTCCTCGGTCACATCAAGAAGTGTCTGAGTCTCCTTATCAATTGAACCTACCGGATACGTCCAAGCTGAATCACCATGATAACCGTTATATTTAGCACCGATATCAACGCTAATAATATCGCCATTCTTTAATACCCGATTACTAGGAATGCCATGGACAAGCTCATTGTTAACTGAAGCACAAACGCTGCCGCGAAAGCCATTATAACCTTTAAAGGATGGTATTGCATCATGTTTTCGAATAAACTTTTCTGCAATTGCATCTAGCTCTAAAGTTGTAATGCCGGGTGCAATATGTTTTTTCAGTTCTTCATGAGTAAGTGCTACAATTTTTCCAGCCTCGCGCATGATTTCAATTTCACGCGGTGTTTTGCAAATGATCATTATTGCAAGCCCTCGAGTAATTGATCTACATCAGAAAATACTTTATCTATTTCCTGCTGCCCATCAATATTGCGCAAATAGCCTTTTGTTTCATAAAAATCGAGCAGTGGTTTTGTTTGCTTAATATTAACATCTAAGCGATTCTTCACAGTATCCTCATTATCATCAGCACGCTGATACAGCTCTCCGTCGCAGCGATCGCATACTCCCTCTTTTGCAGGAGGATTGAAAACAAGATGATAAGTAGCACCGCAATCTTTACAGATGCGACGGCCAGTTAGGCGATCCATAAGAATACTATTATCAACATCAATATTAATCACGTAGTTAATCTGTTTATTTAATCCCACAAGGATGTTTTCTAATGCTTCTGCTTGAGCAACAGTTCTAGGAAAGCCATCGAGCAGGAAGCCATTCTGGCAGTCATCCTTGGATAATCTTTCGCGGACAATACCAATAGTAACCTCATCAGGAACAAGTTCGCCTTTGTCCATGAATGATTTCGCCTGAAGGCCAAGTTCCGTTTCATCCTTAATGGCTGCACGGAACATATCTCCAGTAGAGATATGAGGGATGCCGTATTTAGCGACAATCTTTTCTGCTTGTGTACCTTTTCCGGCACCAGGGAGCCCCATTAATACTAGGTTCATGTGAAATCCCCCTAAATCTGATTGGCTTTTAGGGACCTCCATGGTTCCCTAAAAACCAAATTATTTAATAAAGCCTTTATAGTGACGTTTAACAAGCTGAGCCTCTAGCTGCTTCATCGTTTCTAGTGCAACACCGACAACAATGAGTAAGCTAGTTCCACCGATTTGAGCTGATTCCGGCAATCCAGCAATATTAATGAATAGAACTGGTAAGATCGCAATAGCTGTTAGGAAGATGGCACCTACAAATGTTAAACGGTATAGAACGCGTGTTAAATACTCTTGCGTATTCTTTCCTGGACGAATACCAGGAATATATCCACCTTGCTTCTTCAAGTTATCAGAAACCTGTTCCGGATTCACTTGAATGAAAGCGTAGAAATAAGTAAAGGCAATGATAAGAGCACTGTACACTACCATACCAATTGGATGTGAGTAATCAAATACTCGTTGAATCCAGAGTGTTACATCATTTTGCTCGAAGAACGAGGCAATTGTTCTAGGAGTAACGATAAAAGAAACAGCGAAGATAACCGGAATAACACCAGCAGCGTTTACTTTTAAAGGTAAGTGTGAGGATTGACCTCCAACAGGGCTTTTGCCTGCTACCATTCTTTTTGCATACTGAATAGGAATTTTCCTTAAAGCCTGCTGAATAAAAATGGTACCTACAATGATAGCAACAACAGCAACAACAATTAATACGACTGTAACGATGCGAAGGAATAGCTGCTCTCCAGCATTTTCAAATTGCTGAGCGTAGATTTGGTTAATCGTTGATGGAATACCAGCTACGATCCCAGCAAAGATGATAATAGAGATTCCATTCCCTACACCTTTAGAAGTAATTTGTTCACCTAACCACATTAAGAATGCAGTTCCAGCCGTTAATACAGTTGTAATTAGAAGATAACTTCCAATACCTGGATTTTCAATTAACTGCCCACCTGCTAGGTTATTAAACCCATAGGACATACCAAAGCCTTGGATGAAACCAAGCACAATTGTAAAATAGCGGGTAAACTGAGCTAACTTTCGGCGTCCCACTTCTCCTTGCTTTGACCATTCAGTAAACTTAGGAACAACATCCATTTGTAATAACTGAATGATAATGGATGCCGTGATATACGGCATGATTCCCATTGCCAGTATGGAGAAATTCATTAGTGCTCCGCCGCCAAATGTATTTAGAAGTCCAAATACATTAAATTGGTCCTGTGACTTCAAAAACTCCGCATTCACGCCTGGTACCGGTATAAATGTACCGATGCGGAATACAACCAGCATTAAAAGGGTGAATATGATCTTTCTTCTTATATCACCCACGCGCATAAAATTGGAGATTGTCTGAAACATTAAATCACCTCAGTTTGACCGCCGGCAGCTTCAATCGCTTCCTTTGCAGCAGAGGAGAATTTATGAGCTTTAACAGTAAGCTTTTTCTCAACTTTGCCTTTTGCAAGAATCTTGATTCCTGCTTTTTCGTTGCTTACTACACCTGTTTCGATAAGAAGTTCAGGAGTTACTTCCGTTCCTTCTTCAAAACGATTTAGAGCATCAAGGTTCACTACCGCATATTCCTTACGGTTAATGTTTGTAAAACCACGTTTTGGTAAACGTTGGAATAAAGGTGTTTGACCACCCTCGAATCCAGGGCGTACACCGCCGCCAGAACGAGCATTTTGACCTTTATGACCTTTACCAGCAGTTTTACCATTACCAGAACCGATTCCACGGCCTTTGCGTTTACGCTCCCCGCGTGAACCTTCTGCAGGCTTTAATTCATGAAGTTTCATGTTGGCACCTCCTTATTTTGTAGAAGAGTGAATATTATATTTCTTTTACCGTAACAAGGTGAGCAACTTTATTGATCATTCCGCGAATAGCCGGATTGTCTTGATGCTCAACTGTTTGGTGCATTTTACGTAAGCCAAGAGCTTTAACTGTTTCGCGTTGGTCCCCTGGGCGGCCAATCACGCTGCGAGTGAGGGTAATTTCTAGTTTATTCGCCATTTGATTTCCCTCCTTATCCTAACAGTTCTTCTACTGATTTACCACGTAATTTAGCTACGTCCTCAGCACGTTTTAATTGTGTTAAACCGTTCAAAGTAGCTCGAACCATGTTGATTGGTGTGTTTGTTCCTAAAGATTTAGAAAGAATATCACCAACACCAGCTAATTCAAGTACCGCACGAACTGGTCCACCAGCGATAACTCCAGTACCTTCATATGCAGGCTTTAGAAGTACTTCCCCTGCACCGAAGTTACCAATAACTTGGTGAGGAATCGTTGTTCCAACCATTGGTACTTCGATTAAGTTTTTCTTAGCATCTTCAATCGCTTTACGGATTGCTTCTGGTACTTCTTGTGCTTTACCAGTACCAAAGCCGACATGACCGTTTTTGTCACCTACTACTACAAGAGCAGAGAAACGAAAACGACGTCCACCTTTAACAACCTTCGCTACACGATTAACCGTAACTACGCGTTCTTCAAGTTCAAGTTTGTTTGGATCAATACGACGCATCTTTTTGTGTCCCTCCTTTGTCTATTAAAATTCTAAACCGTTTTCGCGAGCAGCATCAGCTAATGCTTTTACGCGGCCATGATAGAGGTAACCTCCACGGTCAAATACGACAGCTTTGATTCCTTTTTCAACTGCACGCTTTGCAACTAATTCTCCGACCTTAACTGCTGCATCAACGTTGCCTGCAGATTCTAGACTTACTTCTTTATCTAAAGTAGAAGCACTTGCTAAAGTAACTCCCTTTACATCGTCAACTAATTGAGCATAAATATGCTTATTAGAGCGGAACACGTTTAAACGAGGACGAGCTTCAGTTCCAGAAAGTTTAGCGCGTACACGGCCATGTCTTTTCTTACGAACTGCATTTTTGTCAGCCTTCGTAATCATTTAAGTCACTCCTTTCGTTTACCTATGCGGCATTACTTACCAGTTTTACCTTCTTTACGACGCACATATTCGCCTTCATAGCGGATACCTTTTCCTTTGTAAGGCTCTGGAGGACGAACATCACGAATGTTAGCCGCTAAAGCACCAACACGTTCTTTGTTGATTCCTTTAACGATAACCTTTGTGTTAGATGGAACTTCTACTTCCACGCCAGCTTCAGGTTCAATTTCAACAGGATGAGAGTACCCTACGTTTAGTACAAGTTTAGTACCTTGCTTTTGAGCACGGTATCCGACCCCGATTAGCTCAAGACCTTTTTCAAAACCTTTGGATACACCTTCAACCATGTTAGAAAGTAATGCACGAGTTGTACCGTGTAAAGTACGGTGTTCTTTCGATTCAGATGGACGAGAAACAGTTAGTACATTCTCTTCCAGTTGGATCGTCATGTCCGGGCTGAATGAACGAGTAAGTTCACCTTTAGGACCCTTTACTGTAACTGTGTTTTTACTATCGATGTTAATTGTAACACCAGTTGGAACTTCAATTGGTTTTTTACCTATACGAGACATTTATTGCACCTCCATTCATTAAGAAAGTCTATTACCAAACGTATGCTAAAACTTCTCCGCCAACTTGTTTTGCACGAGCTTCTTTATCAGAAAGAACTCCTTGAGAAGTAGAAACTAGAGCAATTCCAAGGCCGTTAAGTACACGTGGAACTTCATCAGCTTTTGCATATACACGAAGTCCAGGTTTGCTAATACGCTTTAGACCAGTGATTACACGTTCGTTATTAGAACCGTATTTTAAGAAAATGCGGATGATCCCTTGTTTGTTGTCTTCAATAAACTCAACATCGCGTACGAAACCTTCACGCTTAAGGATATCAGCGATTTCTTTTTTGATATTAGAAGCAGGAACTTCTAATTTTTCGTGACGTACCATATTCGCATTACGGATGCGAGTTAGCAAATCTGCAATTGGATCTGTCATGACCATTGTTTTTACCTCCTTCCTAAACCTATAGGTTTACCAGCTAGCTTTTTTCACGCCAGGAATTTGACCTTTATATGCTAATTCACGGAAACAGATACGGCAAAGCTTAAATTTACGGTAAACAGAATGTGGACGTCCGCAACGTTCGCAGCGTGTGTATTCTTGTACCTTATATTTAGGCGTGCGTTTTTGTTTCGCAATCATTGACTTTTTAGCCACGTTTTCGCCTCCCTCTATTTAGCGATTACTTTTGGAACGGCATTCCAAATTGAGTTAAAAGTTCACGAGCTTCTTCATCAGTATTAGCTGTAGTTACGATAACAATATCCATACCACGAACTTTGTTTACTTTATCGTAATCAATCTCAGGGAAGATTAACTGCTCTTTTACACCTAAAGTATAGTTTCCACGTCCGTCAAAAGACTTCTTGGAAATACCGCGGAAGTCACGTACACGTGGAAGTGATACAGAGACTAACTTATCAAAGAACTCATACATACGCTTTCCACGAAGAGTAACTTTCGCACCGATCGGCATACCTTCACGAAGACGGAATCCAGCGATAGAGTTTTTTGCACGAGTAACAACTGGTTTTTGACCAGCAATTAGCGCTAATTCCTCAACCGCATTGTCTAGTGCTTTAGCGTTTTGAACAGCATCACCAACACCCATGTTGATAACGATTTTATCAATCGCAGGTACTTGCATAATTGATTTATAGTTGAACTTGCTCATAAGAGCAGGAGTAATTTCTTTTGTATACTTTTCTTTTAGGCGGCTCATTCATTGTACCTCCCTTCTTCTATAAACTATTTATCTAGAACTTCACCGGATTTTGTTGCTACACGTACTTTTTTGCCATCAACCGTTTTATAGCCTACCCGTGTTGGGTTGCCAGACTTAGGGTCGATAGGCATAACGTTTGACACATGAATCGGAGCCTCTTGGCTAATGATTCCGCCTTGCGGATTCACTTGGGATGGCTTGGAATGTTTTTTCACAATGTTTACTCCTTCAACAAGTACTCGGTCTTGTTTAGGGAACGCTGCAAGAATGACACCCGTTTTGCCTTTATCCTTACCAGAGATGACCATAACTTTGTCACCTTTTTTCACATGCATCAGTAAGCACCTCCTTAAAGGCAATTTAGTTTTAATTATAGAACTTCTGGAGCTAAAGAAATAATTTTCATGAAGTTGCTGTCGCGTAGTTCACGAGCAACAGGTCCGAAGATACGAGTACCACGAGGACCCTTATCGTCACGAATAATTACACATGCGTTTTCATCAAAACGAATGTAAGTACCGTCATTACGGCGTACACCGCTCTTTGTCCGAACAACTACTGCTTTAACAACATCACCTTTTTTAACAACGCCACCTGGTGTTGCTTGTTTCACTGTACAAACGATAATATCACCGATGTTAGCGTATTTGCGGCCAGTGCCACCAAGAACTTTAATTGTAAGTACTTCACGAGCACCAGAGTTGTCTGCAACTTTCAAACGTGATTCCTGTTGAATCATGTGTGTAACCTCCCTTCGGAATTAACTCTTTTCCGAACAATTAGATAATAACTGCTTTTTCTACTACTTCTACAAGACGGAAGCGTTTTGTAGCTGAAAGCGGACGAGTTTCCATAATACGGACAATATCGCCAGTTTTCGCTGTATTTTGCTCATCATGAGCTTTGAATTTTTTAGAGTACTTAACGCGTTTACCGTATAAAGGGTGCTTTTTGTAAGTTTCAACAAGGACAGTAACGGTCTTATCCATTTTGTCTGAAACAACACGCCCAGTGTAAACTTTGCGTTGGTTGCGTTCACTCATTGTGCGAACCTCCTCTCAATTTCACTTTGAAAAACCAATTTCTCTTTCACGAATCACTGTTTTCATACGAGCGATTGATTTGCGCACTTCACGAATACGAGCTGTATTCTCAAGCTGGCCAGTCGCTAACTGAAAGCGAAGATTGAATAATTCTTCTTTTAATGATTTGACTTTTTGTTCAATTTCGGCAGTGGTAAGGTCACGAATATCATTAGCTTTCATTTGATTCACCACCAATTTCTTCTCGTTTTACAAACTTACACTTAAGCGGAAGCTTGTGTGCAGCAAGTCGAAGAGCTTCACGAGCGATTTCTTCAGAAACACCTGCAATTTCGAACATTACTTTCCCAGGCTTAACAACTGCTACCCATCCTTCAGGAGCACCCTTACCGGAACCCATTCGGACTTCTAGAGGCTTGGCAGTGTATGACTTATGAGGGAATATTTGAATCCAAACTTTACCGCCACGTTTCATGTAACGAGTCATAGCGATACGAGCTGATTCAATTTGACGGTTCGTGATCCATGAAGCTTCAGTAGCCTGTAGACCGAATTCACCGAAATTCACTTCTGTGCCGCCTTTTGATTGACCGCGCATATTTCCACGGTGCACACGACGATATTTTACGCGTTTAGGCAGTAACATATTATTTGCCTCCTTCCTCAGATTTCTTCTTCGTAGGAAGGACCTCTCCACGATAAATCCATACTTTCACACCAAGCTTACCGTAAGTTGTATCAGCTTCAGCTGTCGCATAATCGATATCAGCACGAAGAGTATGAAGTGGAACTGTTCCTTCGCTGTAAGATTCAGAACGAGCGATATCAGCACCGCCTAAGCGTCCAGATACCATTGTTTTGATACCTTTCGCACCAGCGCGCATTGCACGTTGAATAGTTTGTTTTTGAGCACGACGGAAAGATACGCGGTTTTCTAATTGACGAGCAATGTTTTCCGCAACTAATTTCGCATCGATATCAGCTTTTTTGATTTCAAGAATATTGATGTGTACACGTTTGCCAGTAAGTGAGTTAAGAGCTTTACGAAGTGCTTCAACTTCAGTACCACCTTTACCAATAACCATTCCTGGCTTGGCAGTGTGAATAGTGATGTTTAGACGATTAGCTGCACGTTCGATTTCTACTTTTGATACAGAAGCATCCTTCAGACGCTTTGTGATGTACTCACGAACTTTAAGGTCTTCGTGTAAAAGATCAGCATAGTCTTTGCCTGCGTACCATTTTGATTCCCAATCACGGATAACACCGATACGCAAACCGACTGGATTTACTTTTTGACCCACTGATTATCCCTCCTTCTTTTCTGATAAAACGATAGTAATATGACTAGTACGTTTGTTAATTTGGCTTGCACGGCCCATTGCACGAGGACGGAAACGTTTAAGTGTTGGTCCTTCGTCAACGAAAGCTTGAGCAACCACTAAATTGTTAACGTCCATTTCGTAGTTGTGCTCAGCGTTTGCTAATGCAGATTTCAAAACCTTCTCTACGATTGGAGAAGCAGCTTTTGGAGTTAAGTTCAAAATTGCTACTGCTTCACCTACTTGCTTTCCTCGAATTAAATCTACGACTAAACGAGCTTTACGAGGAGCAATACGAACTGTTCTTGCAACAGCTTTAGCTTGCATAAGAATGCCCTCCTCTCATTAACGTCTTGTTTTCTTATCATCATTGCCATGCCCTTTGTAAGCGCGTGTTGGAGCAAATTCTCCAAGCTTGTGGCCTACCATGTCTTCAGTGACATATACAGGAACGTGTTTACGACCATCGTAAACTGCAATTGTGTGTCCGATGAATTGCGGGAAGATCGTAGAACGGCGAGACCAAGTTTTGATAACTTGTTTGCCATCAGTTTCATTTAGCTTTTCGATCTTTGTCATTAAATGATCATCAACAAAAGGTCCTTTTTTTAAGCTGCGACCCATGAGTGAACCTCCCTTCGCGATTGATCTACGGTTCCATACGTGAACCGTAGGGCAATCCCGTTATTTTTTACGGCGACGAACAATAAACTTATCCGACTTGTTTGATTTTTTGCGTGTTTTGAAACCAAGTGTTGGTTTGCCCCAAGGAGTCATTGGAGACTTACGTCCGATTGGTGAACGTCCTTCACCACCACCGTGTGGGTGATCGTTAGGGTTCATTACGGATCCACGAACTGCTGGGCGCTTACCTAACCAGCGGGAACGTCCAGCTTTACCGATGTTAATAAGCTCATGTTGCTCGTTACCTACTTGACCGATAGTTGCACGGCAAGTAGCGAGGATCATACGTACTTCGCCAGAGTTTAGGCGTACAAGAACATATTTACCTTCTTTACCAAGAACTTGAGCAGAAGTTCCTGCAGAACGGACTAATTGTCCACCTTTACCAGGTTTTAACTCGATGTTATGGATTACAGTACCCATTGGAATGTTTATTAATGGCAGAGCGTTACCCACTTTAATGTCAGCCTCTGGACCAGACATTACTTCCATACCTACTTCTAGGTTTTTAGGAGCTAGGATGTAGCGCTTTTCACCATCTACATAGTTAATTAGAGCAATTCTTGATGAACGGTTTGGATCGTACTCGATCGTAGCAACGCGTCCTGGAATGCCATCTTTGTTACGTTTAAAGTCGATAATACGATACTGGCGTTTATGACCGCCGGCTTGATGACGAACAGTTATCTTACCTTGGTTGTTGCGGCCTGCTTTTTTATTCAATGGAGCTAACAGGGATTTTTCGGGTTTATCAGTAGTGATTTCTTCGAAAGTGAAACCTGTCATGCCGCGACGACCGTTAGAGGTAGGTTTATACTTTTTAATCGCCATTTTATTCCCTCCTCTTCAATTAATATTAAACTTCAAAGAATTCGATTTCTTTGCTGTCAGCTGTTAATTTAACAATTGCTTTACGACGTTTGTTTGTGTATCCACCAAAACGTCCCATACGCTTGAATTTACCTTTGTAGTTCATAACGTTTACTTTCTCAACTTTAACACCGAAGATAGTTTCTACAGCATCTTTAACTTGAGTTTTATTAGCTCTAACGTCAACTTCAAACGTATATTTTTTATCGGCCATTAAATCAGAAGAAGCTTCAGTAATTACGGGGCGCTTAATGATATCGCGTGCATCCATTATGCAAGCACCTCCTCTACTTTTTCAACTGCTGCTTTCGTCATGATTAATTTATCATGATTTAAAACGTCCAGAACGTTGATTCCTGTAGCAGTTACAACAGTTACACCAGGAATGTTACGAGCAGATAATGCTACGTTTTCATCAAGGTCAGCTGTTACAATAAGTGCTTTGGATTCAATAGAAAGACCTTTTAAAACACCTTTAAAGTCTTTTGTTTTTGGAGTTTCGAAAGCAAGGCTTTCTAATACTAAAATGTTTTCTGCTAACACTTTAGAAGATAATGCTGATTTGATCGCTAAGCGACGAACCTTCTTAGGAAGCTTGTAGCTGTAGCTACGTGGAACAGGACCAAACACAGTACCACCGCCACGCCATTGTGGTGAGCGGATAGAACCTTGACGAGCACGGCCAGTGCCTTTTTGGCGCCATGGCTTGCGACCGCCGCCTGCTACTTCAGATCTGATTTTAGTTTTGTGAGTTCCTTGACGTAAAGAAGCTCTTTGCATAACAACCGCTTCAAATAGAACGTGGTTATTAGGCTCGATACCAAAGATCGTATCATTAAGCTCAATTTCACCAACTTGAGAACCGCTTTGGTTAAATAATGCTACTTTCGGCATTCTTATTTCCTCCTTTCCGACTTATTACTATGCTTTTACCGCACTTTTGATTTTTAATAAAGATTTTTTAGCTCCAGGTACATTACCTTTAATTAATAATAGGTTACGTTCAACGTCAACTTTTACAATTTCAAGGTTTTGTACTGTAACTTGCTCTCCGCCCATACGTCCTGGTAATAATTTACCTTTGAATACACGGTTTGGAGCAACAGGTCCCATTGAACCAACACGACGGTGGTAACGTGAACCGTGAGACATTGGTCCGCGGGATTGTCCGTGGCGTTTAATTGCACCTTGGAAACCTTTACCTTTTGAGATTCCTGTTACATCAACAGTTTCACCTGTTGCGAAAATATCAACTTTGACTTCTTGACCAACTTCATATTCTCCTAAATTCACTCCGCGTAATTCGCGAACGAAGCGCTTAGGAGCAGTGTTAGCTTTAGCAACATGGCCCTTTTCAGGTTTGTTAGATAGCTTCTCACGTTTGTCGTCAAATCCGATTTGGATTGCTTCGTAGCCGTCAGTTTCAACTGATTTCTTTTGAAGAACAACGTTTGCAGCTGCCTCAACTACTGTTACCGGGATAAGATCACCGTTTTCAGCGAACACTTGAGTCATACCAATCTTTCTTCCTAAGATTCCTTTGGTCATTTCAGTCACACCTCCTAGATAGTTAAGTTAAATTTATTTCATTAAAGTTTGATTTCGATATCTACACC
>NZ_JBALOZ010000011.1:0-10211 GCF_036965125.1 Bacillus sp. JJ1503 | reverse complement strand
GTCTTGTGCTTGTCGGGGGTGGACAAGGCGCTTCCGCTTTTCTTGTTACCATTCTTCTTCCTTTACTTTGCTTTGGTACAATTTAAAGTTGCCAGTTTCCATTCTTTTTTGGGTATTTGCTGTTATTCTAGCTTCACAATCCTTACACATATAAGTATGGATCGGCCTGTTCCTAAGTCTTTTTGCCTGAAATGATTGATCTTCAATGGATTCAATTTTATCACATAAAACACATTTAACTCTCATCGCGTACACCTCAAAACTATTTTCATAAATGATTTATTCATTGCCTTGTAATCCTATTCGTTTGGTAAGTTCACTAAAGCCTATTATAATTATATATGATGTATATCTTTAATACGACTTTCTTTTTGTATGCTGATAATATGTATCGGTTGAAAGTTAAGGATGGGCATAATATGATGTAGAATGAAGGAGGAATTTGAATGGCAAATCAAGTAGAACCAAAATTAATTAAACCACTTTTTGATGCATTGCAGCAAGAAAGGTTTGTCACGTTATCGACAATTGATTTCGAAACGGGCGGACCAAATGTTAGTGCCATTTCATGGGTACTGGCCAAAGATGAAGGGACTATTCAATTTGCGGTTGATAATCGTTCAAGAATTGTTCAAAACATAAAAGAGAACAAAAAGGCGGTAATTAATTTAATCGCAAATGAATCTACATATTCCATAACAGGAGATGTTACTGTTAAGGAGGAAAAGCTAGATGGTGTTCCATTAAAGCTTGCTCTTCTAGAATTGTCTATTCATGAAGTACGGGATGTCATGTTCTACGGTTCCAAGATTATTTCTGAACCCCAATATGACAAAACATATGATAAGGATGCAGCAGCACGTCTAGATAAACAGGTAATGGACGCAATGAAAAAGGCCTAGTCGAATGACTGGGCCTTTTTCGTGCGCTATTAGAAATTGTCATCGACAAAGTCCATTGGCCGCTTTTCCTTATTTGATTACTTATTCATGTTTATCCTTAAAGTGGTTTGACTGTTCTTCTTGTTCATTCTCAAGCTTTCGTTCATCAGGATTATTTAATTTCTTTTTCGGTTCCTCTGGGGCATTCTTTGGTCTAGGATCTATAATGTCTGCTGGAATTTCAGGCATTAAACGGCCGGCAATGTCTGCTAATTCATTCATTATTCCTTGAATAGGCTTCCCGTTTTGAATATCATCTGAAATTTCTCTTAAACGTGCATTTATGTCAGGATCAGCAATGATAATAGCTCTTGCTCCGTCAGGATCATTTTTCAAGCTTTCCGCTACTGAATATTTAATGGCACCAACCTCTGATCTCTCCAAGTTTTTGTTGACATCAATTCCGACAATCGCATATCGGCCGAGAACAACTGCGGTAGCATCGTTTACATTAGGAATGCTTGTAGCGAGGTTGACTAAACGCTTTGAGATATGCTGCCCAGTTGTACGATCAACTTCTTGTATAGTACTGTTTTTGACATTTACTAAATTTTGATTTGGATTTTCTTGGCTTTGATTATTATTGATTCCACATCCCGCCATCAGTATGATTGCAAGTCCGATAAACAACTGCTTTTTCAATTTTCACCATCTCCTATACTTAGGCTTTAGCTAGTCCATTTCAGAAAGCTAAAGCATTATTAAAGGAATCATTAACGGTTATTGTGCAAAATTTCGTCTATCTTTATACGGTAAATCATATATTTTACCAAAGTTCCATTCGTTCCACTGTTTAATAGACCTAAGAGGAGCAGGAGGCATCAGATTGAGTAAAATATATGTGTTAGATACAAACGTCTTGTTACAAGATCCGCATTCAATTTTTTCCTTTGAAGAAAATGAAGTGGTTATTCCAGCCGTAGTGCTAGAGGAAGTTGATTCGAAGAAAAGATATATGGACGAGATTGGCAGGAATGCAAGACACGTATCAAGGCTGATTGACAGCTTTAGGGGTACAGGAAAACTTCATGAACGAATTCCTCTTGAAAATGGCGGAAGCTTGCGAATTGAATTAAACCATCGTTCATTTCAACAGTTACAAGATATTTTTATTGAAAAAACGAATGATAATCGAATTTTGGCAGTAGCAAAAAATTTATCATTAGAGGAAGAAACAAAGGAAGATGGAAAAACGGTCATATTAGTAAGTAAAGATGCACTCGTAAGGGTTAAAGCAGATGCAATCGGTCTAATAAGTGAAGATTACCTTAGTGATCGGGTTATTGAGAATGATCACCTATATACTGGATTTTTGGAAGTATATATTGCGAAGGAAACGTTGAATCGTTTTTATGAAAAGGGTGAGCTTTCCATCTCAGAAGCCGTCACTTTTCCAGTATTCCCTAACCAATTTCTTGTAATGAAGGATGCATTAGGATCATCGTCGTCAGCAATAGGAATTGTAGATAAAACAAGAAAAAAAGTTAAGAAGCTTATTTTTGATTATGACCATATATGGGGAATTAAACCTAGAAATGTTCAGCAAACGATAGCCATGGAACTTCTATTAAGAAAGGATCTTCCTCTTGTTACCTTAACAGGGAAGGCAGGAACCGGAAAAACACTTATTGCTCTTGCCTCTGGACTTATGCAGACAGAAGACTATGGATATTACAAAAAGCTGCTTGTAGCCCGCCCGATTGTACCAGTTGGAAAAGATATAGGCTTTCTGCCTGGTGAAAAAGAGGAAAAGCTTAGGCCATGGATGCAGCCGATTTTTGATAACCTGGAATATTTATTTAATGTTAAAAAGCCTGGGGAGTTGGATGCCATATTGGCTGGGATGGGTTCCATTGAAGTTGAGGCATTAACTTATATTAGAGGAAGGAGCATTCCAGATCAATATATCATCATTGATGAAGCACAAAATTTAACAAAACACGAGGTTAAAACGATTCTTACACGCGTAGGAGAGGGAAGTAAAATAGTGTTAATGGGAGATCCTGAACAAATTGATCACCCTTATTTAGATGCTTATAATAATGGATTAACATACGTGGTAGAGAGGTTTAAGGACCAAACAATCGCGGGTCATGTTAAGCTCATAAAGGGAGAAAGATCTGGACTTGCACAATTAGCTGCTGATCTATTATAGCGTCCAGTATGAAGAAGGGGCGGAATTATCGCCCCTTCCGCAGGGATTAACTGATCTTCAAAGCTTTAACTTTTTTTATTGGGTTATCTTTATTTCTTCCATCGCTATAATAAACATAAACCGGACCATCCTCTTTTAAAGGCTTGCCATTAATGGAAAAGCCAAGAATTAGCCCCATGCCCTCATGAAGGGGCATACTTATCTCTCCTTCTTCTTCACTTACAATAATGAGTGTGGCTGCATCTCTTTCAGGTTCTGCATTTTGGATAAATGGTTTTAAAGGGATGCCAAAAGTTCCATTCAATACTTTTTCCTTTTCAAATTTCTTTTCGGTTTTTAAAGTTGGGGGAAAAACAGCACCTTCCATAATTTCTCTATCCCAATGCTTGGAGATTGATTTTGTATATTCCTCAAGACCATCCTGCAATTCTTGATCCGTTTCAAAAAATGATAATAAATCAACTCGGCGATCATCGAATATCCAAACCCCTGGATCAAGTGTAATCGAATATTTAACTTTCCCGCTTAATGAAATAATATTTTCCATTAAAATTCCTCCTAAAAAGGCAAAAAACTTATTTACAAAGGTAAGTATACAGATTATTGATGGAATTGTCATACATTCGTTCAAATGATAAAATGGAAATTCCAGTATCAACCAAAATATTTAGCGATGTTTGGGGGAAGTTCCGTTGGTATGTCAAACAAATGAAGACTTACAAATGATTGTAAATGACGTTTATTCAATAACAGAGGAAGGAAAGGTAGCAGATTATATTCCAGCGCTTGCCAAGGCAAACAAAAGTGATTTATCTGTTGCCATCTATAAAAGTAATAATGAATGTCTCTATGCGGGTACTTACACGAAAAAATTCACATTACAAAGCATCTCTAAAGTCCTTGTATTAGCACTTGCCTTACAAGACAGGGGTGTTGATTATGTGTTTGACAGAGTTGGAATGGAGCCGACTGGAGATCCTTTTAATTCTATTTCGAAGCTTGAAACCTCTATTCCATCAAAGCCTTTAAATCCGATGATCAATGCCGGGGCACTTGCTGTTACAAATATGATAAAAGGGAATAATGAAGCTGAAAGATGGGGGCGAATCCTTCAATTTGTACAATGTTTAGGAATCAAGAAGGATCTGACATATGACAAGGAAGTGGCTGCCTCTGAGCTTGAAACCGCATGGCTTAATCGATCATTATGCTATTTTATGAAGCAGCATAAAGTGATAGAAGGAGATATCGAAGAATTAATGATGCTTTATACGAAACAATGTGCCATCGAAATGAATTGCTTTGAATTAGCGAAGATAGGAGCGGTTTTTGCTTTAAATGGAATTGACCCTGAAACAGGTGAAAGGCTTTTGCCTTTGGAAATTGCAAGGATTTGTAAAACGTTTATGGTCACTTGCGGGATGTACAATGCTTCAGGAGAATTTGCTATTAAAGTAGGAATACCAGCGAAGAGCGGTGTTTCTGGAGGCATTCTCGCTGTCGTTCCCGATAAGTTCGGGATCGGTATATTCGGTCCTTCACTCGATGAAAAAGGGAACAGCATAGCAGGTATAAAGTTGTTAGAGGAACTTGCTCTGCGTTATGATTTTAGTATATTTTAAAGGGATTCAATCCTTATTATTCTTGCTTTTTTCTCATCTAAAGTATAAAATTTATAGATAAGATAATCGCTCGGAAATGGGGGATTGAAAGTTGGCTTCAGAAATGATTATTGACCATAAGGAAAGAGCAAATGCCCTATTAAAGGCTGACGCAGATAAAATATTGAAATTAATTAAAGTGCAGATGGACAATCTTACCATGCCTCAATGCCCTTTATATGAAGAGGTGCTTGATACGCAAATGTTTGGGTTGTCTCGGGAAATAGATTTTGCGGTCCGTCTTGGCCTCATTGAAGAAAAAGATGGAAAGGCAATTATGGCTGAATTAGAAAAGGAACTATCTATTCTGCACGATGCCTCTGTAAGAAAATAAAAAGAAACGCGACGTCCTTTCGCGTTGTCGACACTTGTACGTCCTGTACATCGGGGGTAGGCGCTGAAGCTGGACAGTAGAAAAACTCAAACATTCTAAATGGATTGTTTGAGTTTTTTTATAATTAAATTAGTATAACTCAAACATCTTGAGTATGACTGAAAAGATATAAAAAATGTAAAAAATAATTTAATTAGTATGACATAATTATAGATTTTTCGTAAATAGTGTGTTACATTTATAACAACTTTTCTTCGATGCAGGATGTTTTAATGCTTTAATTGAATAAATTACTCTACATAGAAGATAAGGGAAGAGGTCGAATGTTAAAAAAAATCTTAAAATCATATGATTATACTTTGGTTATTGCTGTTATACTATTATCGGTTTTTGGCCTGATCATGATTTATAGTGCAAGTATGGTTACAGCTGTACAGCGCTGGGGGTATCCAAGCGATTATTTTTATGATAAGCAAAAGCTTCATCTTATTTTATCAGCAATTGCATTTATGTTTATGGCTATTTTTCCGTATAAAGCAATGTTAAGCAATAAAATTCTCGTACCAATGGTTTTTCTTTCATTAGCTGGCTTATTTGCAATCTATCTTTTTGGACATGCTACCAATAATGCTCAGAGCTGGTTTAAGTTTGGCAGCAGAAGTATTCAGCCTTCTGAATTTGTTAAACTCACAGTTATTATTTATTTATCTGCTGTATATGCAAAGAAACAATCTTATATAAACGAGTTTAATAAGGGAGTAGTCCCCCCGCTTGCTTATTTGTTTCTTGCTTGTTTATTTGTAGCAATTCAGCCTGACTTTGGAACTGCTGCTATCATTTTTGCTATTGCTGTGGTTATCATTTTTTCTTCAGGTATGAGCTATAAAAATGTCCTTAAACTTGGTACTATTGGCATCCTAATTGTAGCGCCTCTCGTACTTATCATGAAGGATAAGATTTTTACAAAGGTACGTATGGGGCGTATAGAAGCATTTCAAGACCCATTTCAAACCGATTTTGGCTACCATTTGGTTAATTCATATTTAGCACTCGGTGCTGGTGGACTAAAAGGTTTAGGACTAGGCCAAAGTATTCAAAAGCTAGGATATTTACCTGAATCCCATACTGACTTTATTATGGCGGTTATTGCTGAAGAGCTTGGTGTTTTTGGTGTTTGCTTTGTATTACTTCTTATTGGATATTTAGTTCTTCGAGGGTTGTATATAGGGCTAAAATGTATGGATCCTTTTGGCAGTTTACTAGCAATTGGGATTTCTAGTATGATAGGTATTCAATCTTTTGTTAATCTCGCTGGAATCTCAGGCGTTATTCCTTTAACAGGTGTTCCGTTGCCTTTCATAAGCTACGGAGGATCATCCATTTTACAGCTTTCTATGGCAATGGGGATTCTTGTCAATATTTCGATGTTTGTTACTTATGAACAAAAGTATAAAGGGACTGCAGAGAAAGAGCAGCAGGGGCAAAAAAGAAATGTTCTAAATCGGGTCTATCAATATCGTAAATAAGTGTCAGTATATCTGCACTTGTTAATAAATTACGGCTAACGGCTATACAACAGCCGTAGCACAGCTTCAATTTCCAGAAAAATCAAAAAGTAAAGATGAGGTGTTTCTCTTGAACCAACGTATCAACAAAGTGTTAGTGGCTAACAGAGGTGAGATTGCTATTCGGGTATTTAGAGCATGTACTGAATTAAATATCCGGACAGTAGCTATATATTCGAAAGAGGATTCTGGATCCTATCATCGATATAAGGCAGATGAAGCCTATTTAATAGGAGAAGGAAAAAAACCGATCGATGCCTATTTAGACATTGATGGAATTATTGAAATTGCTAAAAATAGTGATGTAGATGCTATTCACCCGGGTTACGGATTTTTGTCCGAAAATATCCATTTTGCTATACGTTGTGAGGAAGAAGGGATCATCTTTATTGGCCCGGAATCTCGTCACTTGGATATGTTTGGAGATAAGGTTAAAGCTAGAACACAAGCACAGCTTGCAGAAATCCCTGTTATCCCAGGCAGTGATGGCCCAGTAAACGGTTTAGATGAAGTAATAAGCTTTGGAAAGAATTATGGATTCCCAATTATTATTAAAGCTTCTCTCGGCGGCGGCGGCAGAGGGATGAGAATTGTTAATAATCTTGAGGAAGTTAAGGAATCATACGAACGTGCAAAATCAGAAGCTAAAGCTGCATTTGGCAATGATGAGGTTTATGTTGAGAAATTTATTGATAAACCGAAGCATATCGAGGTTCAAATCATTGGAGATAAGCACGGAAATATCGTTCATTTATATGAAAGGGATTGCTCCGTACAACGCCGTCACCAAAAAGTAGTTGAAGTTGCCCCATGTGTATCTCTTTCTCCTAAACTAAGAGATGAGATTTGTGAAGCTGCATTGAGATTGATGAAAAAGGTTGACTATATTAATGCAGGTACAGTTGAATTTTTAGTATCTGGTGATGAATTTTTCTTTATCGAAGTGAATCCGCGTGTCCAAGTTGAGCATACAATTACTGAAATGGTTACAGGGATTGATATTGTTCAAACCCAAATTTTTGTTGCAGCGGGCCATTCTCTTCATAGTGGAGTAGTTGGAGTTCCAACACAGGAAAATATTCATGTGAATGGGTATGCCATTCAATCTCGTGTAACAACAGAAGATCCATTGAATAATTTTATGCCTGATACTGGAAAGATTATGGCTTACCGATCTGGCGGTGGCTTTGGAGTTCGGCTTGATGCGGGTAATGGGTTTCAAGGTGCGGTTATTACACCTTACTATGACTCATTGCTTGTTAAATTATCAACACAGGCAATGACTTTTGAACAAGCTGCTGCAAAAATGGTTCGGAATCTTCAGGAGTTTAGAATCCGCGGAATCAAAACAAATATTCCATTCTTAGAGAATGTAGTAAAACATGAAAAGTTTATTAAAGGGGAGTACAACACTTCCTTTATTGACAAAACTCCAGAGTTATTCTTGTTCCCAAAACGAAAAGATCGTGGAACAAAAATGCTCTCATATATTGCGAACGTTACAGTGAATGGTTTCCCTGGTATTGAAAAAAGAAAGCGGCCAGTATTTGATCAGCCAAGAATACCGACATTAAGCAGCGAATTGCAATACAAGCAAGGAACGAAACAAATTTTAGAACAACATGGAGCTAATGGTCTTGTTAAATGGATAAAAGAACAGAAGGAAGTACTTCTTACTGATACAACATTCCGTGATGCTCATCAATCATTATTAGCCACCCGTGTTCGAACAAATGATATTAAACAGATAGCTGAACCAACAGCAAAATTATTGCCAGGTCTGTTTTCTTCTGAAATGTGGGGAGGAGCTACATTTGATGTCGCCTACCGCTTCTTGAAAGAAGATCCTTGGGAAAGATTGCTGACGTTAAGAGAGAAAATACCAAATATCTTATTCCAAATGCTTTTACGGGGTTCTAATGCTGTTGGCTATGCGAATTATCCAGACAATGTTATACGTGAATTTGTTGAAAAGTCATCACAAGCTGGAATCGATGTATTCAGAATTTTCGATAGCCTTAACTGGATCAAAGGGATGGAAGTAGCGATTGATGCTGTACGCCAGAATGGGAAAATTGCTGAAGCTGCTATTTGTTATACTGGTGATATTACCGACCCTTCAAGATCGAAATATCATATTAATTATTATAAAGAGTTAGCTAAAGAACTTGAGAATCAAGGTGCGCATATTTTAGGCCTTAAGGATATGGCCGGCTTATTAAAACCGCAGGCAGCCTACCAGTTAATTTCTGAATTAAAAGATACGGTCAATATTCCAATTCATCTTCATACACATGATACAAGTGGAAATGGAATATTTATGTACGCAAAAGCAATTGAAGCTGGAGTTGATATCGTTGATGTTGCTGTTAGTTCAATGGCGGGATTAACCTCGCAGCCTAGTGCCAATTCCTTATATTATGCATTAGAGGGTACTGACCGAAAACCAAATATTAATATCGATGCTTTAGAACAATTATCTTACTATTGGGAAGATGTAAGAAAATACTATCGAGATTTCGAAAGCGGTATGATTTCTCCACATACAGAAATCTATAAGCATGAAATGCCGGGTGGTCAGTATAGTAATCTTCAGCAGCAAGCTAAAGGTGTGGGGCTTGGGGAAAAATGGGATGAAGTTAAGGAAATGTATTCCCGTGTAAACCTTATGTTTGGTGATATTGTAAAGGTTACACCATCTTCTAAGGTAGTTGGGGATATGGCATTATATATGGTTCAAAATCAATTAACAGAAGAAGATGTTATTAATAAAGGGATGACTTTAGATTTTCCAGACTCAGTTGTTGAGCTATTTGAAGGATATCTTGGGCAGCCATATGGCGGATTTCCAAAAGAACTTCAAAAGGTAGTCTTGAAAAATAAAGAGCCAATTACAGTTCGTCCTGGGGAGCTATTAGAAGATGTTGACTTCGAAGCATTGAGAGAAAAGCTCTTCAAAGAGCTTGGCAGACAAGTGACAAGCTTTGACATGCTTGCATATGCCCTCTACCCAAAGGTTTTTATTGATTATACTAAAATAGTAGAGAAATTTTCGGATGTCTCTGTCCTTGATACTCCAACCTTTTTATTTGGAATGAGGTTAGGTGAAGAGATTGAGATAGAAATAGAGACTGGAAAAACATTAATTGTAAAGCTTATTTCAGTCGGTCAGCCACAAGCTGATGGAACAAGAATTGTCTATTTTGAATTGAATGGGCAAGCTCGTGAAGTTGTTATTAAGGATGAAAGTATTAAAGCAACAGTAGTGTCAAAAATAATGGCAGATCCACATAATGAAAGCCATATTGGGGCATCGATGCCAGGAACGGTTATTAAGGTTTTAGTTAAAAAGGGCGAAAAGGTTGAAAAAGGCGATCATTTAATGATTACAGAAGCAATGAAAATGGAAACAACCGTACAAGCTCCGTTTTCTGGAGTAATTGAAGATATTTATGTTTCAAACGGGGAAGCCATTCAAACAGGGGATCTGCTAATCGAAATTTCAAAATAAAAAAGGAAGAGTTGCAGTTGAAATGAACTGCAACTCTTCCTTTT
>NZ_JBALOZ010000010.1:21225-29311 GCF_036965125.1 Bacillus sp. JJ1503 | reverse complement strand
GATTGCTGCAATAATTGCCCAAATTCTAATAATATTAGATATTCGATATGCTTCTGTTAAAGGCGGCTTTCCCGTAAGAAACGCAGCAACGCTTCCAATAATCGATCCTCCGATGACTACCCCAAGAGCAATAAAATAACTATCAAATAATGTAGCGAAATAGGGCTGGATTTTCATGATCATCCTTCCTTACCGCGGAGATAAAAACGCTTCCGCTTTTCTTATTTCCGCCTAATATCAAAACGATTTCTACCATTCTATGGACAAACCTTCTGAAATATGATTAATCCTCTTCTACAAATTTTTGTTTAGATCTTATTAAAAAGAGAACGTATTTTCCTTTTTCCATGAACCGTCCTATAATATTAAGAAGAGAAGAATTAAGGGTGTGAACAAATTGGCATTTATTCACCTTCACGTTTATAGTGCGTATAGTTTATTGACTAGTACGGCAGCCGTTGAGCAGCTCGTCAAAGACGCAAGACAAAAGGGCTTTTCAGCAATAGCCTTGACTGACCGCAATGTTATGTACGGGGCAGTAGCTTTTTATAAAGAATGTTTAAAACAATCTATTAAACCAATTTTGGGGTTAACGGTTGATGCTGTTAGTGAGATACAGCCCTCGTTAGCCTATCCCATTGTGCTCCTGGCAAAAAATCAGATTGGCTTTCAAAATCTATTAAAAATAACAAGTGTTGTTCAAACAAAATCTCCTGAAGGGATTCCAGCCAAATGGCTAAAGGCTTATTCAGATGGTCTTATAGGCATTAGTCCTGGCATGGAGGGGGAAATTGAACATTATTTAGCAAATGATGAATATGAAAAGGCAGTGGAAGCAGCTAGTATATATAAAGAATTGTTTGGCAGGGGAGATTTTTATTTGTCTTTCCAGAATCATCAGCTTGCTGAGGAAACAAAAATACATCCAAGTTTAGTCCGTTTGTCAAAGGAAACAGGCATTGAACTAGCAGCAACAAACCAAGTTTATTATCTTTCAAAAGAGGATGCATTTGCACAAGAGTGCCTCATGGCCATTAAGAATGGGGAAAAGCTTCAGGATGAAACGAGGGTGCATCTAAAAAGCGATGAGTACTATTTAAAAACTGCAGAAGAAATGGCTGAGTTGTTATTAGAATATCCAGATGCCCTGGAAAACACATTGAAAATTGCCGACCAATGTAATGTAATGATCGAACTCAATCAGCAGCACCTCCCAAAGTATCCGGTAGAAAATAATGGCTCTTCTGATGAACTCCTGGAGGCTACGTGCCTGAAAGGGCTTAAAGAAAGATATTCAAACGTAACAGAAGAGCATAAACAAAGGTTAGCCTATGAACTTCAGATCATAAAAAGAATGAGGTTTAGCGACTATTTCTTAATTGTTTGGGATTTTATGAAGTTTTCAAGGGAGAATGGAATATTAACAGGACCAGGCCGGGGATCGGCTGCTGGATCTATTGTAGCTTATGTTTTATATATAACGGATGCAGATCCGATTGAGCATAAGCTGCTTTTTGAACGTTTCCTTAACCCTGAGCGTGTATCGATGCCGGATATTGATATTGATTTTCCCGATCATCGCAGAGACGAGGTAATCCATTATGTTTCACAGAAATACGGTGAGCTTCATGTGGCTCAAATTATTACATTTGGTACCTTAGCAGCAAAAGCGGCATTACGGGATGTAGGAAGAGCATTCGGATTAAATCCGAAAGAATTAGACAGCTTATCGAAAAGAATACCATCTAAATTAGGGATTACTTTAAAGGATGCCTATAAGGAATCAGAATCGTTACGAATGTTTGTAAGTGAATCGAGCTTAAATCGCAGGCTGTTCGAAACTGCGCTTAAGATAGAGGGGCTTCCAAGGCATACATCTACTCATGCGGCAGGGGTCGTTATAAGTGAAAAGCCATTAGTAAATGTTATTCCAATTCAAAATGGGCATGATGGGGTTTATTTGACACAGTATTCAATGGAGCATTTAGAAGAAATCGGCTTATTAAAAATGGACTTCCTAGGGTTAAGAAATTTATCTCTAATTGAAAATATTTTGAAGTCAATTCAAAAAAAGACTGGTAAGAGTATAAATATTAAAGCGATTCCTCTCCATGATCATAGCACCTTTGAGTTATTAAGCAGAGGGGAGACAACTGGAATTTTCCAGCTGGAATCTGAAGGAATGAGAAAGGTATTAAAAAAGCTCCGTCCTTCCAGCTTTGAAGATATCGTTGCCGTAAATGCTTTGTACAGACCAGGTCCAATGGAGAATATCCCACTTTTTATTGATCGTAAGCATGGTAAACAAAAGGTTACTTACCCCCACACCGATTTAATCCCCATTCTTGAGAATACATATGGGGTGATTGTTTATCAGGAACAAATTATGCAAATTGCAGCCAAATTGGCGGGGTTCACACTTGGAGAGGCTGACTTGCTTAGGAGAGCCGTCAGTAAAAAACAAAAGGAAATTCTTGACAGGGAAAGAACCCATTTTGTAAATGGGGCGTTAAAGAAAGGCTACAATGAGAAAACGGCCAATGATATATATGATTTAATCGTTCGCTTTGCCAATTATGGCTTTAACCGGAGTCATGCTGTTGCCTATAGCTTTATCTCTTATCAGCTTGCTTATTTAAAGGCACACTATCCCCTTCATTTTATGGCGGCATTGCTCACATCTGTTATTGGAAATGAAGAAAAGATTTCTCAATATGTGAGGGAGCTCAAGCAAATGAATCTTAAGATTCTTCCTCCTTCCATAAATAACAGCGGATACTCATTCTTAGTTGAAAAAGATACTATTAGATATAGCTTGGCTGCAATTAAAGGAATAGGTGCATCTGCTCTTAAGGAAATTTTTCGTTCGAGAAAGAATAAACGGTTTGATGATTTATTTGATTTCTCTATCCGAGTGACGGCGAAAGCGATCAATCGAAAGGTGCTGGAGGCGCTAGTGCATTCAGGAAGCTTTGATGAATTTGGTCAAGACCGGGCTGTACTGCTTGCAAGTCTTGACCCCGCAGTTGAACATGCAAATTTACTGAAGATCGAAGATGAACAAATTGATTTCTTTTCAGAAGGTGATTTTTTTCCAAAACCAAAGTATACACTAGTAGATTCGATACGTTCAGAGGATAAACTGGCTTTTGAAAAGGAGGTACTTGGGGTTTATTTATCAGACCATCCTGTTGCTTCATACGAGATGTATGTGCCAATGTTGAACGCCACACAACTATATTATTTGCATCCTAGTACAAACCGAGTCCGTGCAGTAGTTTACTTGACAAATATAAAAAATATAAGAACAAAAAAAGGTCTTGCCATGGCTTTTTTAACGATCAGTGACCAAACAGATGAATTGGAAGCGGTTGTTTTTCCTGATACATATACTAAATTCTCCGTATTGCTAAAGCAAGGCAATATTCTTTTAATTGAGGGGAAGCTGGAAGAAAAGGATGGAAAGCGTCAATTTATTGTTCAAAGATGTGAAGAAGTCAATGCGGCTATCGAAAAGGAAGAGAAAAAGGATCCCGNNNNGGATATTCTTCATTATCTCAAAAAATTATTTAATGAAAATGAAGGAAAAGTTCAAATTATTTTATATTATGAAAGCACGAAAAAAAGGATTCGTTTAGGAGAGGAAGATTTAGTTAATCCTACTGAAGAATTTATTATGAAATTAAAGGAAATCCTTGGGGAACAACACGTAATTCTCAAAAAATAGCATTTTTCCTGACTCATGTTATTACTTTACATCATCAACAAATATGGTATATTTGTTAAAAGAGAAAATGGTCTGACCACCACGAGACTTAAAGAATTCTACAAACGATCGATAGAAAGATAATATCTATAAAAGAAAAGATAATTTAGAAATTAATTAGCTTACTGCTTAGAATATCGCATAAAGAAAACGAAGGCATCTGCAATAGAACTTGCAGACGCCAAGTTTTATTTGTTTTTACATAACGTATATGCTACCGAATTTATAAGCAATTCAAAGGAGTGGAATAAGCATGACTTTACGTGAAGAAGCTCTTCATATGCATAGAGTTAACCAAGGAAAACTTGAATCTAAGTCTAAGGTGCCAGTGAGAGATGCACGAGATTTAAGTCTCGCATACTCACCTGGAGTCGCAGAGCCTTGTAAGGAGATTTATGATAAGCCTGAATCTGTATACGAATATACAATGAAAGGCAATATGGTAGCGGTCGTGTCAGATGGGACAGCTGTACTTGGGCTTGGAAACATTGGCCCCGAAGCTGCACTGCCTGTCATGGAAGGAAAAGCTGTCTTATTCAAAAGCTTTGCTGGTGTAGATGCATTTCCTATTTGTTTAAATACAACGGATATTGATAAAATTGTTGAAACGGTTAAATTACTAGAGCCTACTTTTGGAGGCGTTAATTTAGAGGACATTGCTGCCCCTAATTGCTTTGTGATTGAAGAAAGATTAAAAAAGGAAGCAAATATCCCTGTTTTCCATGATGATCAGCATGGAACCGCCATTGTAACGGTTGCTGGCCTTGTAAATGCATTGAAGATTACAGGGAAGAAAATGAATGAAATTCGGGTTGTTGCAAATGGAGCTGGCGCTGCTGGGATCGCCATCATTAAACTTCTTTACACATATGGGGTTAGAGATATCATTATGTGCGATACTAAGGGTGCGATTTACGAAGGCCGTCCGAATGGTATGAATGATATAAAAACGAATGTCGCGAAATATACGAATCGCGATAAGGTTCAAGGAAGTCTTGCAGATGTCATTAAAGGTGCAGACGTTTTCATTGGAGTTTCTGCCGCTGGCTCTTTGACAGCAGATATGGTTAGTTCAATGAACCAAGATCCGATTATCTTTGCAATGGCGAATCCTACTCCGGAAATCATGCCTGATGAAGCAAAGGCAGCAGGTGCAGCTGTCATTGGAACAGGAAGATCCGATTTCCCTAATCAGGTAAACAATGTTCTTGCATTCCCGGGTATTTTCCGCGGTGCTTTAGATGTAAGGGCGACACATATTAATGAAAAGATGAAGATTGCGGCAGTAGAAGCCATAGCAAATCTTATTCATGAAGATGAACTGAACGCAGACTACGTGATTCCAGGTCCTTTTGACTCTAGGGTCGCACCAGAAGTTGCTGCCGCAGTGGCAAAAGCAGCGATGGAGACAGGGGTAGCTCGAATTAAAGTTGACCCGGAAGCTGTCAAAGAGAAAACACGAAAACTCGCAGTTATTGGGAAAAGTGAGTGAGTCTTTAACGTGGATCCAAGTCAACAAGGTTCAAAGATATATGTTGAAATTGTCAAACAGCTTAGACTGATGATCGAACAAGAGGGTCTAAAAGCTGGCGATAAATTACCTTCTGAACGAGAATTGTGTGAGCGCCTAATAGTTGGGCGCTCTTCCGTTCGTGAAGCGCTAAGAGCACTTGAACTTCTAGGGTTAATTGAAACTAGAAGAGGAGAAGGAACCTTTATTCGCGACTTTAAAGGACATCAGCTTGTTCAACTGATCAGTACCTTTATTCTTCAAGATGAAAAGGCGAAAGCAGACATTGCTGAGACAAAGTCTCTGATTGAAATGGACTGCTTGTTACTTGTTCTTATCAAATCACCAGATAAGCTATTGCAAGACATAAAAAAATGGGCGGAAACTTCATCATTCACAGATGAAGATTTTTTCCTGAAAATGGCGGAGCTTGCAGATAATCATTTGCTTCTGCGATTATGGACAATATTAAAAGACTATTATAATTCCTTGAAAATATTTAAAATGGACGCAGACAAGCAAGAATATATGAATGTAATCAATAAACTATTAACAAGAAAAGAATCTGAGGTTAGGAAAGCCTATAAGGAGCTTAGAAAATTGTCGAATGATTAACGACAGTTTTTTGCAAATTTTGTAGCTCTTTTATTCTATAGTGGTAAAGATAGACAAGTTTTCCTTCACTCATTTATTTTTGTTCTAAGTGGTCTGACCACTTCTGTTACGAAAAGAAACGCTGTTATATATAGAACGGGAGGTTTCACCTTGCTTAAGGAGATTTTTACAAAACCAAAAAAGAAGAAATACGCTACAATTCCTTCGGAAGCAGCCAAGCAGGATGTTCCCGAAGGAATTATGACAAAGTGTCCAAACTGCAAAAAGATCATGTATACGAAAGAATTAATGAAGAATTTAAAGGTTTGCATGCATTGCCAATACCATCATTCTATGGATTCAGGTGAGCGGGTAGATAGCTTTCTTGATGAAGGCAGCTTTGAAGAAATGAATGCGGGAATGATTTCTGAAAACCCATTGAATTTCCCTGATTATATTGAAAAACTTGAAAAGGACAGGAAAAAGTCCGGTATAAACGAAGCGGTTGTCACTGGCATTGGAACAGTTAACGGACATCAGATTGTTATTGCCGTTATGGATTCAACGTTTCGAATGGGCAGTATGGGATCGGTAGTTGGAGAAAAAATAACACTAGCAATTGAAAAAGCAGATGAATTGTCAGTACCTTTCATTATCTTCACAGCTTCAGGCGGAGCCAGGATGCAAGAGGGTGTACTAAGCTTAATGCAGATGGCAAAAACTAGTGTGGCTTTAAAAAGATTCAGTGATAATGGCGGTTTAATTATTTCTATTATGACACACCCAACTACTGGGGGCGTGTCAGCTAGCTTTGCCTCTCTTGGTGATTATAATCTAGCAGAACCAGGGGCGTTAATTGGCTTTGCAGGTAGAAGAATCATTGAGCAGACGATCAGGGAGGAACTGCCTGAAGACTTCCAGACATCAGAATTTTTATTAAAACACGGACAATTGGATGCAGTCATTTCGAGGTTAGATTTGAAAGGGCAAATTGCGACTATTCTATCTATACATGAACAAGGAGGTGACCTTGAATGGTAGGAGTCCTTGAATTTGAGAAACCGGTTATTGAGCTTAGGAATAAAATATCGGAGCTAAAGGAATTTACTAAAAATGCAGATGTGGATTTATCTGCAGAAATTGAAAAATTAGAAGCAAGGTTAGGAAAATTAGAAAAAGAGATTTATGAAAACATGAAACCTTGGGATCGAGTGCAAATCGCAAGACACCCAGGCCGTCCAACGACTTTGGATTATATTTCACTTCTTTTCACTGATTTCTTTGAATGTCATGGAGATAGAACATTTGCAGATGATGAGGCGATTGTTGGCGGGATTGCCAAATATAAAGGACTTCCTGTTACTGTAATTGGTCATCAAAGAGGCAAGGATACGAAAGAAAACATCCGCAGAAACTTCGGCATGCCTCACCCAGAGGGTTACCGAAAAGCCCTTAGGCTAATGAAACAGGCAGAAAAGTTTAGACGCCCGATTATTTGTTTCATTGATACAAAAGGTGCTTATCCTGGTAAAGCAGCCGAAGAACGAGGGCAGAGTGAAGCAATTGCCCGAAATTTATTTGAAATGGCTAGTTTAAAGGTGCCTGTCGTTTGCATCGTTATCGGAGAAGGCGGAAGCGGAGGCGCATTAGCACTGGGTGTTGGAAATCATATTCATATGCTTGAGAATTCAACGTACTCGGTTATTTCGCCTGAAGGTGCTGCTGCTATATTATGGAAGGATGCCACTCAAGCGAAAAGAGCAGCTGAGAGCATGAGAATTACAGCCCCAGATCTTAAAGAGTTAGGAATCGTTGATGAAATTATTTCTGAGGTTAAAGGTGGGGCACATAAAGATATAAAGCAGCAGGCACATTTCATAGATGAAGTCCTGCATAAATCTCTGAAAGAACTAAAAGGATTTACAGAAGACCAATTAACTATTCACCGGTATGATAAGTATAAATCCATTGGTGAGTTTTCTAATTTAAAGGAATTTATCGGGGTAAAATAGGGACGTGCTATTACAGCATGTTCTTTTTTTTGGTCAGTATTGAAATTCTACAATCTGTTAGCTATTTCAATAGAAAGTATAACTTTTCTCGAGTTTGAGAACTTTCCAGCTCCACAAGGAACGCTTCGGCAGCATTATCATCGCACGAGTAAAAGCGTTAGTTTTTAGGAGGAGCGCCTACCCCCAACGTACAGGACGTACTAG
>NZ_JBALOZ010000010.1:0-21173 GCF_036965125.1 Bacillus sp. JJ1503 | reverse complement strand
CACCTTTCCGGGAGGCTTGTCTTGGGCTTGTCGGGGGTGGACACTAAGGAGATCTTCTGCGAATGAACATCGCAGGAACAATTCGTCCTTTAATTGTTCCGAAGGCGCTTCCGCTTTTCTAATTCAGTTGTGATACCAATGTCTTCATGGTATTTTAGATGTATGCCAATTTGTGATTTCTAGTATTTCCCTTTCTAAAAAGTGAATTTGATTTCACTTATACAGTATTGGAAGTAATCTTATTTAGATAATAAGAATTTGAGGTGGAAGTGTGAAAAGAATAGGAGTGCTTACGAGTGGAGGGGATTCCCCGGGCATGAACGCGGCAATTCGTGCCGTAGTAAGAAAAGCTATTTATCATGATATAGAGGTTTTTGGAGTTTTAGGAGGATATTCAGGGCTTATAAGCGGGAATATTAACAAACTGGAGCTTGGTTCAGTTGGAGATATCATCCATCGCGGGGGAACGATATTATACTCTGCTCGATGTGAGGAATTCAAAACAAAAGATGGCCAACAAAGAGGATTGGAACAGTTAAAGAAATATGGGATTGAAGGATTAGTCGTTATTGGAGGAGATGGGTCCTATCATGGTGCAAGAGCACTATCTGAGCAAGGTTTTCCATGCATTGGCGTTCCGGGAACGATAGACAATGATATTGCAGGAACTCAGTATACCATCGGCTTCGATACGGCTATTAATACGGTTATTGACGCAATTGATAAAATACGAGATACAGCTACCTCTCATGAACGCACCTTTATTATTGAGGTCATGGGAAGAAATGCAGGAGACATTGCTCTATGGGCGGGATTAGCCGGTGGGGCAGAAACCATTCTTATTCCAGAAGAAAAATATAATATGGATGAAATTGCTGCCAGACTAATTAAGGGACATGCACGGGGTAAGAAGCATAGTATTATCATCGTGGCAGAAGGTGTGACAACGGGAATGGATTTTGCCAAAGAACTCGAGGAAGCTACGAATTTTGATACACGGGTTTCTGTCTTAGGACATATGCAGCGCGGCGGCTCTCCAACAGCATTTGACCGTGTTCTCGCCAGTCGCCTTGGTGCATATGCGGTAGAGCTCTTGCTTGAAGGCAAGGGAGGACGTGCTGTTGGAATTGAGAACAATCTAGTTGTTGACCATGATTTTAATAAGGTCCTTGATACTAAGCATGTAGTGGATCTTGGAATCTTTAGATTATCAAAGGAACTTTCGATTTAATAGAGGAGGAAACATCATGCGAAAAACAAAGATCGTATGTACGATTGGACCAGCCAGTGAGAGTGTTGAAAAATTAATGCAGTTAATTGAAGCTGGGATGAATGTGGCACGTTTAAACTTTTCACATGGAAATTTCGAAGAGCATGGACAGCGAATCCGAAATATACGGGAGGCAGCTAGACGGGCGGAAAAAACGGTTGCTATTCTTTTAGATACGAAAGGTCCTGAAATTCGTACTCATAATATGAGACACGATGCCATTGAATTGAAAGCAGGCAATGAAATCATTGTTTCTATGAATGAAGTAGAAGGGACAGCGGAGAGGTTTTCTGTTACATATGCCGAGTTAATTAATGACATAGAGGTAGGTTCTAAGATATTACTTGATGATGGTTTGATTGCTCTTGAGGTGAACAAGATTGATAAGGCTTCAAAAGAAATTCATACGATCATTTTAAATGGCGGAATATTAAAGAATAAGAAGGGTGTTAATGTTCCAGGAGTATCTGTAAATTTACCTGGTATAACAGAAAAGGACGCTCAAGATATCCTTTTTGGAATTGAACAGGGAATTGACTTTATCGCAGCTTCATTTGTTCGCAGAGCATCTGATGTTCTGGAAATTAGACAGCTATTAGAAGACAATCAGGCTTCACATATCCAGATCATACCTAAAATTGAAAACCAAGAAGGAGTCGATAAAATCGATGAAATTCTTGAGGTGTCTGATGGAATAATGGTTGCTAGAGGAGATCTTGGCGTTGAAATACCTGCGGAAGAGGTTCCTTTAGTGCAGAAGCAATTAATCAAAAAATGCAATGCACAAGGAAAACCTGTCATTACAGCTACACAAATGCTTGACTCCATGCAGCGCAACCCTCGTCCTACTCGAGCTGAAGCAAGTGATGTAGCAAATGCCATCTTTGATGGTACTGATGCTATCATGCTTTCTGGAGAAACAGCTGCAGGCGCATATCCTTTTGAAGCTGTGCAAACGATGCATAATATTGCTTCCCGTGCAGAGACAGCTTTAGCCCATAAAGAAATTCTCTCCTCACGCAGTAAAGACAATGAACATAATATAACCGATGCTATTGGTCAATCTGTTGCACATACGGCACTTAACCTTGATGTTCATGCCATAATCACACCTACTGAAAGCGGTCATACGGCAAGGATGATTTCTAAGTATCGTCCTAAAGCACCGATTGTCGCTGTTACATCAAATGATTATGTTTCTCGCCGTCTTGCACTCGTTTGGGGAGTTTATCCGCAAATTGGAAGAAAGGCATCAACAACAGATGACATGCTTGATGCCGCAGTAGAAGAAAGCTTAAATAGCGGGATTGTGTCTTCTGGTGATTTAGTTGTTATAACAGCGGGTGTTCCGGTAGGTGAAGCAGGAACGACAAACTTGATGAAAATACATGTCGTAGGGGATATCTTGGTAAAGGCTCAAGGAATTGGACGAAAGTCTGCATTTGGAAAAGTAGTTGTTGCCCGTAATGCAGAGGAAGCGAATGCTAAAGTAACAGAAGGAGCCATTTTAGTAACAATTGGATCGGATCGAGAAATGGTGCCAGCTATCGAGAAGTGCAGCGCGCTTATTACAGAGGAAGGCGGGCTAACGAGTCATGCGGCAGTAGTTGGAATTAATATTGGCATACCTGTTATCGTTGGAGTTGAAAATGCAACAACTTTATTGAAGGATGGGCAGGAAATTACAGTCGACTCCAATCGGGGTGTTATTTATAACGGGCATGCTAGTGTTCTCTAACATGGTGACACTATGAGATATTTAATATTATTGATCATTGTTGTTCCCGCTGCAGAGATTGGGATGCTCCTCCTCTCAGGGAATTTTATAGGGGTATGGCCAACAATTGGATTAATTGTATTTACAGGCGTATTGGGAGCATATTTAGCTAAGAAACAGGGGCTTGAAACGATAAGGCGAGCTAGGGAGCAGCTGAGCTATGGCCGAATGCCAGGAGACGCGATTCTCGATGGGATATGTGTGTTAATCGGTGGAACATTGCTTCTCACCCCGGGTTTTTTAAGTGATATTACTGGTTTACTCTTATTAGCTCCCCCAACAAAAAGCATATTCAAAAAGCTCATGATTAAATGGTTTCGAAAATGGATAGACAGAAATACAATAACGATTATAAGATAAGCTGAAATAGAGAAAGGTCATTCCACAATGGAATGACCTTTTTCTGCATGTATTTAAGACTCAGGTTTCCCTTTGATAAATAGCCATAAATCATGGAATACGTTAGCTTTATGCAGGGTTGTAATAATGACTAGAGTAACAGGGCCGACAATCAGTCCTAAAAATCCAATTAACTTAAACCCGACAAACAAGGCAATTAAAGTAGCTAAAGGATCAAGTCCGATGTTGGAGGAAAGTATTTTTGGCTCCATAATTTGACGCTGAACGAGAACAATTGTATATAAAATCCCTAATCCGATAGCCATACCTAAATCTCCAGCAACGGCTTCATAAATGATCCAGGGAACAAAAATTAATCCGGTCCCTAAATAAGGGATAATGTCAACAATTCCTGCAATTAGTGCAATCGTTATTGCATAATCAACTCTTAAAATTAATAACCCAATTAAAATGATGACTGTTGAGATGGAGATAAGTGTTGCTTGGGCTTTCACAAATCCAAAAAGAGCTTTTTTAAGGTCTGCAAAAACTGTTATTCCGCTCGTCTTCGCTCGGTTTGGAAGCAGTTTGCCGGCCATTGCAGAAAGCCGGTACCAATCTTTACTAATAAAAAATGTGCCAAGCAACGAGAAAATCAAAACAGTTGCTGCATTCGGAAACCAAGATAAAATATTCGGTATTTTGCCAAAGAAGTTTTGAATAAATGTCCCTAAAGTTGACCCAATCTTCTTTCCGACATTCTCTATATTTTCCATAATTGTACCTTGCTGCCCGGTATCCAGACTATTAAAAAGACTTGTTATCTGATTGTAAAATGGAATAATTTGTCCTGCAAAGAATTGTTCAACATAATCAATAAGTGTTTCCAAATGATCTGGAACTACTTTAGCCAAGTAATCTGCACCTGATACAATCTCTGCTATTAATAGAGTGATCAGACCTGCAAATAGAGCGATAATCAGAACTATACTAATTAGCACCGCTAGTGCACGAGGCATTCGCCATTTATTCTGGAGGAAATTAACGAGCGGGTTAATAAGAAAGGCAATGGCAAAACCAATAATAAACGGGTATGTCACTTTTGAAACATAGAAAAAACCTATAAGAATCAATAGAGCAAAGCCGATAACGAATAATAACCTTAACGTTCGATAAAAATATACTGGGTTCAAGCAAGTACCTCCTTATGACATTGCATAAAAGCTAATATTATTTACTCAAATTACAGAAGAAAGTTTCATTATTTAAAGAAATAACAATAAAAACTTAATGGAAAAGATATTTCTCTGCAGAATATTTTACCATTTCCAAAATAGGATATCATCTTATAAACACACTAATCTTCTGATAGGGAAAAATTGTAATAAAAGGTAATTTATTTTTAATAATTCTGAAATTATGTTAGAATAATATTAAGAATAGAATGTATTTTTTATTCGTATCCATACTAAAAATGACTTTATATTAATGGGAAACTTTGTATTTTTTGGTTTAGATCTATTGGGTGTATTTAACAATAATACCATTTTTTTCTATAATATAAGAAATATTAATAACGCTTAATAAGTAAAACTTATTGATTTGCAAAAAAATATTAATTTTTTCTTATTTTTCGATGCGTTTCCATTCACAAGTGTCAGATAATTGTTTATAATAGGACATGAAAATGCAACCTTTTACAAAGTCCTTTAAGAAATAAAAGTAAAAATATATTTATATTTCTACTATTATTTCTATATATTTATTATAGAATGGAAATGTAAGCATTTTCATTCTAGTTGTTTACCGAGCACTCGCTCGAATCGATTATGTGATATTGATTAATTCCAATCAAGGAATAAGAGATTTAATAGGTTGCCTTTTTATCAATTTTAACTGGTCTGTAGTTCGACATTTGTCGACTTAAAAGGGTGAAGTTGTTGCCCATATATCAGATGTACCTGATTAAAAAGTCATAAGGATTTAGCTTAGAACATGATAAACAGACAAAAGGGTATGGGGAAATCTTATTATGTAAAGGAGAGAGTCAGTATGACAGTTACACGCGGTCTTGAAGGGGTAGTTGCTACAACATCATCAATTAGTTCTATCATTGATGATACATTAACATATGTAGGATATGACATTGATGATTTAGCTGAAAATGCAAGCTTTGAAGAAGTGATATATTTGCTTTGGCATAGAAAGCTTCCGAATCAATCACAATTAGAGGATTTAAAAAATCAATTAGCAGAAAATATGGAATTGCCAAAGGAAGTATTAGAGCATTTTAAAATGTATCCGATTGATCAAGTACACCCGATGGCTGCTTTACGTACAGCTGTTTCTCTTTTAGGATTATACGATGAAGAAGCCGACTTGATGGATAAAGAATCTAATTATAACAAAGCTATTCGTCTGCAAGCAAAAATGCCTGCAATCGTTACAGCATTTTCAAGAATTAGAAAAGGTCTTGACCCAATTGCACCAAGAAAAGATCTTGGCTTTGCTGCAAACTTCTTATATATGTTATCAGGAAAAGAGCCTGAAGCCATTGCCATTGAAGCTTTTGATAAGGCACTTGTTCTTCATGCAGACCACGAGTTGAACGCTTCAACATTTACTGCACGTGTTTGTGTGGCGACATTATCGGATGTTTATTCAGGTGTTACAGCCGCAATCGGGGCTTTAAAAGGACCATTACACGGTGGGGCCAACGAAGCAGTTATGAAAATGTTAACTGAAATTAGTACACTTGAAAACGTTGAACCATATGTTCGCGGCAAGCTTGAAAAGAAAGAAAAAATTATGGGCTTTGGACATCGCGTTTATCGCAAAGGCGATCCGCGTGCTAAGCATTTAAGAGACATGTCTAAGAAATTAACAGAACTGACAGGTGAACCGCATTGGTTTGAAATGTCTACAAAAATTGAAAATATCGTAACGGGTGAGAAGAATCTTCCGCCAAATGTTGATTTCTATTCTGCTTCTGTATACCATAGCTTAGGTATTGATCATGATTTATTTACACCAATCTTTGCAGTAAGCCGTGTGTCAGGCTGGCTGGCTCATATTTTAGAACAATATGATAACAACCGATTAATCCGTCCGCGTGCAGATTATACTGGTCCCGGCATGCAGAAATATGTTCCAATCAAGCAAAGAGGATAAGCTTTGGGTGACAGAAAAATAATGTGAGAAATACAGGAATATTTTCAAATTGGAAAAATTCTGTAATAAATAGAGCAGATAAAGGTTAGGGGCTCAAAGCCATCTAACCTTTGATTCTGATAGATAGGTTTGACACCCTAGATTGTGAATTGCCATAGGGATATGTCAATGCTTTTCAAAAAATGGAGGGAATAATCATGCAAGGTGAAAAAATCACGGTAAGTAATGGTGTATTAAATGTACCAAATAATCCAGTAGTTCCTTTTATCGAAGGAGATGGAACAGGTCCAGACATTTGGGCTTCATCTTCAAGAGTATTAGACGCTGCTGTGGAGAAAGCATATAATGGCGAGCGTAAAATTGTCTGGAAAGAAGTATTAGCGGGAGAAAAGGCTTTTAATCAAACAGGCGAATGGCTTCCATCTGAAACTCTAGATGTCATTAACGATTATTTAATTGCAATTAAAGGTCCATTAACGACTCCAATTGGCGGAGGTATCCGTTCCTTAAACGTAGCGCTGCGCCAAGAATTAGACCTTTTCGTATGCTTGCGTCCAGTTCGCTGGTTTGAAGGTGTTCCTTCACCTGTTAAACGCCCACAAGACACAGATATGGTAATCTTCCGTGAAAATACTGAAGATATCTATGCGGGAATTGAATACGCAAATGGTTCAGATGAAGTAAAGAAATTAGTTTCCTTCCTTCAAAATGAACTAGGAGTAAATAAAATCCGTTTCCCTGAGACATCTGGAATTGGAATTAAACCAGTTTCTGAAGAAGGAACGAGCCGTTTAGTGCGTGCTGCAATTGAGTATGCTATTAAAGAGGGACGTAAATCATTAACGCTAGTACATAAAGGTAATATTATGAAATTTACTGAAGGTGCCTTTAAAAACTGGGGTTATGAGCTTGCTGAAAGAGAATACGGGGATAAAGTATTCACTTGGGCTCAATATGATCGTATTAAGGATGCTGAAGGCACTGAAGCTGCTAACAAAGCTCAGGCAGATGCAGAAGCTGCTGGTAAGATTATCGTTAAAGATGCTATCGCTGACATTTTCTTACAGCAAATCCTTACACGACCAAAAGAATTTGATGTAGTTGCGACAATGAACCTAAATGGTGATTATATTTCTGATGCACTTGCTGCTCAAGTTGGGGGCATTGGAATCGCTCCAGGAGCAAACATTAACTATGTAACTGGACACGCCATCTTCGAAGCAACACACGGAACTGCTCCCAAGTATGCGGGCTTAGACAAAGTGAATCCTTCATCTGTTATTCTGTCTGGTGTATTAATGTTAGAACACTTAGGATGGAACGAAGCAGCAAATATGATCGTAAAATCAATGGAAAAGACTATTGAATCTAAAGTTGTTACTTACGATTTTGCTCGCTTAATGGAAGGTGCAACAGAAGTTAAATGTTCTGAATTTGGGGATGAATTAATTAAAAATATGGAGTAATATATATATAATGGAGGCTGTTCATGAAGGTTCAAAGGCTAATAAGCACTTGGTCCCGTCTAGTTGCAGCCTCCTTTTTACATATTTAAAATACCTGAACATTCCAAGGGAGGAACTCTAATGTCTTTAAAACGCAAAAAGATTTCCGTAATTGGCAGTGGATTTACTGGGGCAACAACTGCATTTTTACTTGCCCAAAAAGAGCTTGGAGATGTAGTATTAGTTGATATTCCACAAATGGAAAACCCTACAAAAGGTAAAGCTTTAGACATGCTTGAAGCAAGTCCAGTTCAAGGCTTTGATGCAAATATTACTGGAACTTCAAACTATGAAGAAACAGCTGATACTGATATCGTTGTAGTAACAGCTGGTATTGCACGTAAGCCAGGAATGAGCAGGGATGATTTAGTACAAACAAACCAAAAGATTATGAAGAGTGTAGCACAGGAAATTGTGAAATACTCGCCTAACAGCTTTATAGTTGTGTTAACAAACCCTGTAGATGCAATGACTTATACCATTTTTAAAGAAACAGGTTTCCCTAAAAATCGTGTAATCGGGCAATCAGGTGTTCTTGATACAGCTCGTTTCCGTACGTTTATTGCACAAGAGTTAAATCTTTCCGTTAAAGATATTACTGGTTTTGTTCTTGGCGGACATGGAGACGATATGGTTCCATTAGTGCGTTATTCTTATGCTGGAGGAATCCCTCTAGAAACATTAATTCCACAAGACCGTTTAGATGCGATTGTAGAACGTACTCGTAAAGGCGGCGGAGAAATCGTTAATCTTCTTGGTAATGGCAGTGCTTATTATGCACCTGCAGCTTCTCTTGTTGAAATGTGTGAAGCTATACTTAAAGACCAGCGTCGTGTTCTTCCGTCAATTGCTTACCTGGAGGGTGAGTATGGTTATGAAGGAATCTACCTAGGAGTACCGACTATCCTTGGAGCTAACGGAATTGAGAAAGTAATCGAGCTTGAGCTTACTGCAGATGAAAAGTCAGCGCTTGATAAGTCTGCTGAAGCTGTACGCAGCGTGATGGATGTTTTGGCATAATCATACAATGAAAAATTCGGAGGGATGCCCTCCGAATTTTTTAAAAACTAAAAATTTGGCCCTCCTATTGGAACTTTATCATGATGGATAAAGGTGGTATAATGTTTTAATAAACAAAATAATTTAACAGTAATCAGATAAATAGTTGGAAACGTTTACATAAAGATGGAGGTGCCCAAAATTGTTACTTGGGAAAAAGCGAAAACTTGGAAGGAAAATTGCAGAAATAAATGTAGGGGAAAAATTAACCTTAACAGAAAAAATTGAGGATAAGGATTTACTCCTCTATTTAGGTCTTACGAATGACGCTAACCCACTTTATATTCAGCATGACTATGCATCACAAACACCATATAAAAAGCCAATTGTTCCAAGCATTATGTTGAATGGCATCATAAATTCAGCCATTTCTAAATATTTGCCTGGCCCGGGATCTCATATATTAAAGCAAGAAATTGATTATGTTAAACCTGTTTTTCACTATGGAACTATCCAGTTTCTTTTTGAGGTCACGGAAGTTAGTAAAAGCAGTCATACCATTCAAATTAAGGTACAAGGCACAAATGAAGATGATGAAATGGTCATTAATGGAACATTACTTGTATGCCCGCCTCATCGTATTCAAGCAATGGACGGCGACACACTTGAAAATTTCTAATGATTCTTCGAAAAGACATATGGTAGACGTATGTCTTTTTCTTTTCCTCAGAATATTGAAATGTTTGTCACTCTTGTTACATTTTCGCTGTCAGTATATATTAGTAATAGGATGAGGTAAGGGGTTTTTATCACGTTATTTAAGGGGAATACCGATTTAAACGGAGGTTAGCATGGGTAAGAAAATATTAGTAGTTGATGATGAACAGTCCATTCTCACTTTATTGGAGTACAATCTTAAACAGGCAGGGTATGAAGTCATCACTGCCATGGATGGAGAAACAGGAAAGAATCTTGCCATCTCAGAAAAGACTGATTTAATTGTACTTGATCTTATGCTTCCAAAAATGGATGGGATTGAGGTATGTAAGGAACTTCGCCAAGAAAAGGTCATGACACCCATTTTAATGCTGACTGCTAAGGATGATGAATTTGATAAAGTTTTAGGGCTGGAGTTAGGGGCAGATGATTATATGACAAAGCCCTTTAGTCCGAGAGAAGTTGTAGCTAGGGTCAAGGCTATTTTGAGAAGGACGCAGATGTTGTCAGAGGCTATGGAAGATGCTGCAGATGAATTAGAGTATATCCAAATTGTAGGCTTAAAGATTTTCCCTGATCAATATGAAGCCTATTTTGAAGATGAGCTACTTGAATTAACTCCGAAGGAATTTGAACTCCTCTTATATTTAGCGAAGAATAAGGGACGTGTATTAACAAGAGATCAGCTATTAAGCGCGGTATGGAACTATGACTTTGCTGGGGACACTCGGATTGTGGATGTCCATATAAGTCATTTAAGAGAAAAGATCGAGGCTGATACGAAAAAGCCCATTTATATCAAAACTATTCGCGGATTAGGATATAAGCTTGAGGAGCCTAAATGAGAATGGCCAAATTTCGCTCACGGCTTCTGTTTGGTTTAATTACATTAATATTTGCTGTATTAATTGGACTTGGTGTCCTATTAGGACAGCTTTTTAAAAGCTATTACTTGAATGCTTTTGATGAGCGGCTGAAAAAGGAAAGTGTATTGTTATCGAACTTTATTGAAGATGAAGGCGGTATTCAATCGATTAATAAGGAAGAAATCAATAATTACAGCAAAATGCTTGATGCACGAGTAACTGTTGTTGATATGTCTGGTGCAATCATTCATGATAGCGACCCATTAAAGGATTATTTGAGTAATCAAAAGCATCAATCGATTATTCATGAAATGATTGCTTATAAGGATATGAGCCATCACTTAATTAAAGATACTGGAGTGTACGATTTACATTATTATTGGCATCCAGTCTCGCTATCAGGCAAAAAAGAAGGCTATATTTTTCTAAGTACCCATATGACTGAAATAAATAATGCTTATAAACAGATATGGAAGCTGTTAACGATCATTCTGAGCATTTCATTTATTGTCATATTATTATTAGGATCAAGAATGACAACAAGATATACAAAACCTATTGAGGCCGCAACGAAAACAGCGATTGAGCTAGCGAAGGGGAATTACCGTGCTCGTACTTATGAAGACCATAATAACGAAACCGGTATGCTAAGTGCATCGATTAATGTGCTGGCAAGAAATTTGCAAGATATGAGAAAAACTCAAGAAATGCAGCAGGACCGGCTTTCAGCTCTTATAGAAAATATGGGAAGCGGATTGATATTGATTGATAGCAAAGGATTTATCAGTATGCTTAACCGTACATATAAAGAAATTTTTAATGTAAATCCCATTGAGTATATGAATAAGCTTTATTATGAAGTAATAGAGTATGGCGAAATTGTTTCTCTTATAGAAGAAATATTTATGACTGAAGAGAAAGTAAAGAAGCAAATTATTATTCCATTAGGAAGTGGACGGAGGCATTTTGAGGTTTATGGAGTGCCAATTATCGGAACGAATGATGTGTGGAAGGGTGTCCTTTTAGTTTTTCATGATATTACAGATATTAAGAAGCTTGAGCAAGTGAGGAAGGACTTTGTTGCAAATGTTTCACATGAATTGAAAACACCCATTACATCGATTAAAGGTTTTTCGGAAACACTTTTAGATGGAGCAATGGAGGATAAACAATCTTTAGAAGCGTTTTTGAAAATTATTCTGCAGGAGAGCGACCGACTACAGTCTCTTGTTCACGATTTATTAGATTTATCGAAGATTGAGCAGCAAAATTTTAATCTGTCTATTCAGTCATACAATATTGCAGATACTCTTGAAGAAGTAATAGCGATTTTAGACCAAAAAGCTGCAGAAAGAGAAATTAGCTTAATGATCGAGAAAGAAAATGATCCAATCCTCATCGAGGGTGATGCAGACCGGCTCAAACAAATTTTCTTGAATTTAATCAATAATGCTGTTACTTATACGCCAAATGGCGGAAGTGTTTCAATATCATTAAAAGAATCTCAATCGAAGGTTTTCATTAAAGTAGCGGACACAGGTATCGGAATTTCGAAGGAAGAAATCCCTCGAATATTTGAGCGATTCTATCGTGTAGATAAAGCCCGTAGCCGAAATTCCGGCGGAACAGGCTTAGGGTTAGCTATCGTCAAGCATTTAGTCGAAGCGCATAAAGGAAATGTTTCGGTTGAAAGTAAGATAGGGGAAGGGACAACCTTTTTTATTGAACTGAATAAAAATCTTCCTAAAGGCTACTGATGGATGAAGTGAATGGTTATTTTACATGTTCTTAACAATTAGCAAATGTTAGCTTAATAATTGCTTGATAGAATCATGTATGAAGAACCCCTTCATCCAAAGGAAAATGAAAAAGACGAAAGCAAACCCCGCTTTCGTCTTTTTTGCAATTTTATGAAACCTTTAGGCTAATGAAACGTATTAATTGTAAAGAACCTGTAACAGGAAGGGGAGAGAGTATGGTCAGCTTAAAAAGAATATATACAGTAACTGGCCTTGTACTGCTAATTATTATTTTGGGCATCACCGCCTTGACTACTTGGTATACGGTGGATGAATCTGATCAGGCTGTGATTTTAACTTTTGGAAAGGTTGAGGAAGGAATTACAGAACCAGGTCTCCATTTCAAATTGCCATGGCCAATTCAAAGCGTAGAGAAAGTTTCAAAAGAAACATTCAGTCTTCAATTTGGATTTGAAGAAAAAGACGGCCAAATGAAGGACTTTCCAGAAGAGACAAAAATGATTACAGGGGATGAAAACATCGTCCTCGCTGATCTTGTAGTGCAGTGGAAAATTACCGATCCAGAAAAATTCCTATACAATTCTAGTAATCCCGAAGAAATTCTATATGATGCTACCTCGGCTTCTTTAAGAAGTATTATTGGAAACTCCAAAATTGATGATGCTTTAACATCTGGGAAGGCAAAAATTGAAGCCGATGTAAGGGATTTATTAAGCTCTTTAATTGAAAAATATGATATTGGTTTATCCATTTTGGCTGTAAAGCTTCAAGATGTAGAGCTTCCGAATGATGAAGTTCGGAAGGCATTTACAAATGTGACGGATGCCAGAGAAACTGCCAATACTAAAGAAAACGAAGCAAAAAAGTATGTAAATAAAAGAATGAATGAAGCACAAGGTGAGAAGGATGCACTAATCTATAAAGCTGAAGGGGAAAAAGCAGCACGACTTGAAAGAGCAAGAGGGGATGTAGCTGTTTTCAATAAAATTTACGCAGAATATAAGAATAATCCAGACATTACTAGAGAACGACTTGTTATTGAAACACTTGAACAGGTTCTTCCAGATGCAGAAATTTATATTATGAACGATGATGGAAACACATTGAAATACTTCCCAATCAGGCCTCTTGAGAAAGAACAGCCTGTACAAACAGAGGAAGGAAGTGAAAATAAACAATGAGTGATAATAATGTAATTAATATTAATGAGCGCGGCGGAAAAAACACCCAATGGCGAAACTATATTAAAAGTGGTATTTTCTTAGTAATTCTGCTAATTATAATTGGAATCATTCTCAGCAACCTCTTTATTGTAAAAGAGGGAGAGTATAAAGTGATTCGCCAATTTGGTGAAGTTGTCAGAATTGAAAGTGAGCCTGGCTTAAGCTATAAAATTCCATTTATCCAAAGTGTTTCTACGCTGCCAAAATATCAGCTAACGTATGATGTATCAGAAGCTGAAATTAATACAAAAGATAAAAAGCGGATTATTATAGATAACTATGCTGTTTGGCGAATTGAAGATCCGAAGAAGATGATTGCCAATGCGAGAACGCTTGAAAGTGCTGAAACAAGAATGGAGGAATTTATTTATTCCACTACACGTACAGAGCTTGGGCAGCTAAACTACGAAGAGATTATTAATGATGAGAAATCCTCCCGTGGGTCATTAAATGATCGAATTACGGAAAAGGTAAACGAGCTTCTGGCAAAGGATAATTACGGTATTGTCGTCACAGATGTGCGAATGAAACGTACCGATCTACCGGCTGAAAACGAACAGTCTGTATATACGAGAATGATATCTGAACGTGAATCAACAGCACAGGAATACTTATCTAAAGGGGATGCCAATAAAAATCGGATTATTGCCGATACGGATAAACAAGTAAGAGAGCTATTGGCAAAAGCACAGGCGGATGCAGAGGAAATTAGAGCTGATGGGGAATCAGGAGCTGCGAAAATTTATAATGAGGCATTTTCAAAGGATCCTAGCTTCTACTCCTTATACAGAACATTAGAATCCTATAAAAAGACTATTAATGGCGAAACGGTTATCGTTCTGCCGTCAGATTCACCATACGCCCGACTATTAATGGGCTACACGAATTAATTAACTTCTTTCAGCATTCATCTACCACTTCTATAAATTGGAGAAGAATGAAAAAAGGTATCTATTTCAGTGGGGATTCAAACCCCGGCTGAATGAAGTTAAGCCTCCGGCGGATGCCTCAGATTTTTAGGGGAAATTATCGAGCCAGCTCGATAAAAATCTGGGCGCAATTTCGCCGAGCCGAAATTGATTAAGAACCGTTATTTTTCTTTCTTCGTTTGCTCATGGTAAAATGAAGAAAGGAAATAACGGTTTTTTAATGGAATGCTATGTTAATGGTGAAAAAGAGGTGGAATATACTTGAAGAAAAAATTAGTGTTGATTGATGGAAATAGCATTGCTTATCGGGCTTTTTTTGCTTTGCCGCTGCTGAATAATGATAAAGGCATACATACAAATGCAGTTTATGGCTTTACGATGATGTTATCAAAAATTCTGGAGGATGAAAAACCAACCCATATTCTTGTTGCATTTGATGCAGGAAAAACAACCTTTCGTCATAAGACGTTTAGTGAATATAAGGGCGGAAGACAAAAGACGCCACCCGAATTATCAGAGCAATTTCCGTTCATTCGAGAGCTGCTGGATGCCTATCAGATTCCAAGATATGAACTGGAGAACTTTGAAGCAGATGATATTATCGGAACACTTTCACTTCAGGCAGAGAAGGATGACTTTGAAGTAAAGGTGATTTCAGGAGACAAAGACTTAACCCAGCTAAGCTCAGAGAAAACAACAGTAGCCATTACCCGAAAAGGAATTACTGACATAGAGGAATACACCCCTGCTCATATTGCTGATAAGTATGGAATCACACCAGAAAGAATTATCGATATGAAAGGATTAATGGGAGATAGCTCCGATAATATTCCTGGAGTTCCGGGAGTTGGGGAAAAAACAGCTTTGAAATTATTAAAAGAGCATGGAACATTGGAAAACCTTCTAGAATCAATCGATAAAGTAAGCGGGAAAAAACTGCAGGAAAAGCTGGAGGAATTTAAAGACCAGGCAATAATGAGTAAAGAGCTCGCTACGATTACAAGAGAAGCCCCGGTAGACGTACAGCTAAATGAAATTGAATATGAAGGATTTGAAAAAGACGAGGTTATCAGAATCTATAAAGAGCTTGGCTTTAACTCTTTATTAGACAAGCTCGGTGACTTTGACGGTGTTGAAGAAGAAGATTTAGAGGAAATAGAGTTTACGATCGTTGAAGAGGTAACAGAGGAAATTTTTTCTGACATAAATTCTTTTTATGTAGAAATATTAGAAGATAATTACCATTATGCTGATATTATTGGATTTTCGGTAGGAAATGAAAAAGGAATATTCTTTATTTCAGCTGAGAAGGCTATCGCATCTCCGATTTTTAAACAATGGGCTGAGGACAAAAGTAAAGAGAAAATCGTCTACGATGGAAAAAGATCTGAAGTTTCCCTGCGTCATCATGGAATCCATTTATCAGGGATTACATTTGACTTACTTATTGCTGCCTACTTAATCAATCCATCTGAAACGATTGAAGATGTGAGTTCTGTTGCAAAAACACATGGATATACATCCATTCAATCAGATGATGCTTTTTATGGGAAAGGTGCAAAGCGAATCATCCCTGAGGAGCGGAAGCTTGCGGAGCATCTATCTAGAAAGGCTGATGCCCTACTATCTTTGAACGATAAGCTGGATCAGGAGCTTAAAGAAAATCAGCAGGATGGATTATTCTATGACCTAGAATTGCCGCTTTCTCTTATTTTAGCTGATATGGAATCGACAGGGATTAAAATGGATCTTGAGCGTTTACAGGCAATGGGCGATGAGATTTTATCAAAGCTAGTTGATATTGAAGGGCGTATTCATGAATTAGCCGGAGAAAAATTTAATATTAATTCCCCTAAACAGCTGGGAGTTATTTTATTTGATAAATTAGGTCTTCCTGTCTTTAAAAAGACAAAAACAGGTTACTCAACTTCTGCTGATGTCCTTGAAAAGCTTGAGCAGGATCATGATATTATTAAGGAAATACTCCTTTATCGCCAGCTTGCAAAGCTTCAGTCTACGTATATTGAGGGCTTATTAAAAATTGTGAATAAAGAAAATGAGAAGGTTCACACAAGGTTCAATCAGGCTCTTACTCAAACTGGAAGATTAAGTTCAACAGATCCTAATCTTCAGAATATCCCTATTCGACTGGAGGAAGGGAGAAGAATTCGCCAAGCATTTATTCCTTCTGAAAAGAACTGGCTGATCTTTGCTGCTGATTATTCGCAGATCGAGCTAAGAGTACTTGCTCATATTGCTGGTGATGAGAAGCTGATTGATGCATTTAATCAAGATATGGATATTCATACAAAGACCGCAATGGAGGTCTTTCATGTAACTGAAGATGAAGTTACTTCGAATATGCGCCGCCATGCAAAAGCAGTTAACTTTGGAATTGTGTACGGCATTAGTGATTATGGGCTCTCTCAAAGTCTAGGAATTACACGAAAAGAAGCAGGTCAATTCATTAATCGATATTTAGAGAGCTATCCAGGTGTTAAGCAATATATGGAAGATATTGTTTATGATGCTAAACAAAAAGGCTATGTATCCACTCTGCTGCATCGCAGGAGATACTTGCCAGAAATTACGAACCGAAATTTTAACCTCCGAAGCTTTGCAGAACGCACTGCGATGAACACACCGATACAAGGAAGTGCTGCCGACATTATTAAGAAGGCAATGATTGATATGGCCAATCGTTTAAAACAAGAAAAACTGAATTCACGGCTCTTGCTTCAGGTTCACGATGAATTAATCTTTGAAGCACCAGAGGATGAAATTGAACAGTTAAAGAAAGTCGTCCCTGATGTAATGGAAAATGCCATTCAATTAAAAGTTCCATTAAAGGTTGATTACGCCTATGGGCCTACATGGTTTGACGCGAAATAGAAAAGCGGAAGTGCCTTGTTCACCACCGACAAGCACAAGACGAGCCTTTCGGAAAGGTGTTCTTTACCTTTCTGGAAGGATTGGCTTGTGACCTCGAGGGGGTAGGCGCTGGAGCTAGACAAATAGAAAAGCGGAAGTGCTGGAACTAGACAATAGGAGGTGGTTCGATGCCTGAATTGCCAGAGGTGGAAACGATCCGCCGTACGTTGGATGAATTAATTATGAACAAGACGATTGACCATGTTTCAGTTTTCTGGCCGAAAATTGTAAAGCATCCTGAGGAAGTATCGCAATTTAAAGATGCATTAGTTGGGCAGAAGTTTACCGGTACCGGCAGAAGAGGAAAATTTCTTATTCTTTATACTCAGGATTTTGCGCTCATTTCCCATTTGCGAATGGAAGGAAAATATGGGCTTTTTCAGCAGACTGATGAAGTGGATAAGCATACTCATGTTATTTTCCATTTCACAGATGGTACAGAACTTCGCTATAAGGATGTACGGAAATTTGGTACGATGCATCTATATTTAAAAGGTGAAGAATTTAATCGTCTTCCTCTTTCTCAATTAGGTCCAGAACCTTTTTCTGATGGTTTTACAAAGGAAGAATTAGCTGAGAAACTTTCAAAGACGAAAAGGAATATTAAAGCTGTTCTCCTAGATCAAAAGGTGGTGGTTGGTCTCGGTAATATTTATGTTGATGAAGCACTATTCCGGGCGCAGATCCATCCGGAGAGACATGCTGACACTATAACCAATTCTGAATTAACAAGACTTCATAAAGAAATAATAGCTACATTGTCTGAAGCTGTTGACAAAGGGGGAAGTACGATCCGTTCGTACATTAACTCCCAAGGTCAAATTGGTATGTTTCAGCTCGAGCTTTTAGTTTATGGCAGGAAAGGGGAAGACTGTAAAGTTTGCGGCAGTCAGCTTGAAAGAATTATTTCCGGCGGACGTGGAACTGTATTCTGTCCTTCATGCCAAAAAAAATAATGTTAAACTCGCCATTTCAGGCGAGTTTTTCGTTCTCAAGTGCTTAAAAAGTTTTTCAATAACAATGGATAGGCTTCTCCCATATACTATCTTAGCGTTTGACAGGTAGCAACAGGTTACGTGTTGATACGAGGGAGGAGTCCTATCCAAATGATGCATACAATATCACTTTTTTTACTAGCATTTGCTGTTAGTCTAGATAGCTTTAGTGTAGGATTAACTTATGGATTACGAAAAATGAGCATCCCATTGAAATCAATTGGAATCATCGCTTGCTGTTCAGCAATCGCATTAGTGATTGCCATGACAATCGGTCGCTTCATTATTGGCTTTTTTTCACCTGCTTTCGCGGAAAGTGTTGGGGGAATCATTCTTATTTGCCTTGGAGTGTGGGTGCTTATTCAATTTTTCCGTTCAGGAAAGTCCAAGGATGCACTTCCCCATGAAAAAACGATTGTCAATTTTGAAATTAAATCGCTTGGTGTTGTTATACAAATTTTGCAAAAGCCAATGTCTGCGGATTTTGATAAATCGGGCACTATAACAGGGATTGAAGCATTAATGCTTGGACTTGCGCTATCCCTTGATGCATTCGGTGCTGGGATTGGCGCAGCTATGCTGGGGTTTTCCCCATATTATTTAGCTCTGACAGTGGCTGTCATGAGTTCACTGTTTGTATATATGGGCCTAAAAGTGGGGTCCGTTTTCTCCAAAAGTGATTGGGTACAGAAATTTTCCTTTATACCGGGGATACTATTAATACTAATTGGGATTTGGAAAATATAACGTAAGAAAGGGAAATGAGATGTCTATAGTTGTCGGCCTGACTGGAGGAATCGCAAGTGGAAAGAGCACAGTTTCCTCCATCTTAATTGAAAAAGGAGCATTAGTCATTGATGCAGATGTAGAAGCACGCTTAGCTGTCGAAAAAGGAGAAGAAGCCTATAATGAGATCATTGCCCATTTTGGGGATCAAGTCCTGCTTGAAGACGGGTCGATTGACAGAGGAAAACTAGGATCTATCATTTTTCATGATGAACAGCAGCGCCAGAAACTTAACAGTATTGTTCATCCTGCAGTTAGAAAAAGAATGTTGTTGAAGAAAGACAATGCCATTGCAGACGGTGAAAAACTAGTAATTCTCGACATTCCGTTATTATTCGAAAGCAAGCTGACCTCTATGGTTGACAAAACCATTTTAGTATTTGTGGATGAAGATGTTCAATTAGAACGGTTAATGAATCGTAATCATCTCACTAAAGAAGAGGCGATGGCAAGAATTAACTCACAAATGCCGCTTAAGGATAAGGTTCAGCTTGCTGATGAAGTTATAAATAATAATGGTACTATAGCGGAAACAGAGCAGCAGCTTATAGAAATATTGAAAAAATGGAATGCTATGTAGGAGCCTTAAGGGCTCTTTTTGTTTGCAATTGTTAATAAAGAGCAATAGGTTGATTAATCAGAATTATAAAACATTTATTTTCCACACTTTAATCATTACAAACGTCTACTAATATGTTATACTAATTACATATGAATACGATATAAAGTATAACACTTATGCGGAAGGGGCCGTAAAATGAAAGCGAAAATTGCAATTAACGGTTTTGGAAGAATTGGACGAATGGTATTTAGAAAAGCCATTCTTGATGATAAACTTGATGTGGTTGCAGTAAATGCAAGCTATCCAGCTGAAACATTGGCACACTTAATTAAGTATGACACAAATCATGGCCGATTTGAAGGGGAAGTTATTCCGGAAGACGGTGCTCTTATTGTAAATGGTAAGCGTGTACAATTATTAAGCAACCGTAACCCGCAGGAGCTTCCTTGGAAAGAATTAAATATTGATATTGTCATTGAAGCAACTGGTAAATTTAACTCTCGTGATAAAGCAGCACTTCATTTAGAAGCTGGTGCTAAGAAGGTTATTTTAACAGCTCCAGGAAAAAATGAAGACGTTACAATTGTAATGGGTGTGAACGAAGAAGCTTTAAACATTGCAGAGCATGATATTATTTCAAATGCTTCTTGTACAACTAACTGCTTAGCGCCGGTTGCGAAAGTACTTGACGAACAATTTGGCATTGAAAATGGACTAATGACTACGGTTCATGCTTATACGAACGACCAGAACAATATAGACAATCCACATAAGGATTTACGCCGTGCCCGTGCTTGTGCACAATCTATTATTCCAACATCAACAGGTGCAGCTAAAGCGTTAACATTAGTGCTTCCTCATTTAAAAGGCAAGCTTCATGGAATGGCTTTACGTGTTCCAACACCAAACGTTTCTCTAGTTGACCTTGTAGTGGATCTTAAGTCCGATGTAACTGTTGATCAGGTCAATGCAGCATTTGAACAAGCTTCCGAAGGCGCTCTTAGCGGTATTTTAGATATTACTGATGAGCCATTAGTTTCAATCGACTTTAACACAAATCCGCATTCTGCTATCATTGATGGGTTATCCACAATGGTCATTGGAACGAATAAAGTAAAGGTTTTAGCATGGTATGACAATGAATGGGGCTACTCTTGCAGAGTTGTCGATTTAACAAAATATGTTGCACAGGAGCTTCTTAAACCTTCTGCAGTAAATGTTGGTTAATGAAATGCGCCTTGCAGCGCTATTAGGCATGCCAAAATTGGCATGCTTAATTTTTTTTGTCTAGCTCCACAAGGAACACTTCGGCAGCAGAATCATCGCACGAGTAAAAGCGATAG
>NZ_JBALOZ010000009.1:18785-20305 GCF_036965125.1 Bacillus sp. JJ1503 | reverse complement strand
TTCTCAAACTCGAGAAAAGTTATTCTTTATTTATTAGATAAATAGCTATTTTTTTAAGCTTAATTAATTGAAAATGGGGAAATAAAGTACTAACAAGGCAGGCAGGTAAAATGGGACAATTAATAAAATTGCAGGATTACGTTTCACGTTATGAACAAAATATTTATTTATATCCTTCACGTTTTGTTAGACTTAAAAAACAGCAATGGGATAAGTTGAAAATTGGCTGGGAGAATGAGGATTCCTCCATTTTTCAAGAAGGGCTTCAGACCCAGCAAGGAAGTACCGATTGGCTAGAGGACGAAAAGCAGCCTTTACTGGATAAGTTAAAGGGTCTGTTGAAGTTTGGAAAAGGTGAATCAATTGATGAAACGATATTCGATTCAGAACTAGAGGAAAAAGAGGAGGAACCCGAGGAGGAGTCTCTCGACTTCCATACAAGTTTTACTTATAGACCCGATACAATAGAGGATTTGAAATATCAATTCCTTGATCAAATCTTTCGTTTTCAGATGAAGTGGGCAAGTTCAACTTTAACGGAAAAATCCTTTATCGATAAAAGGTATTATTACGATGAAAGACTTAAATATTTCCTTCAGCGATTTCCCGATACGTTTCTAGTGCTCTATCACCCGCTTTTTTTATTAAAAAAGGCTCCAGTTGAATTAGAAACCATTATCATCAGCCCTACTGGTGTATGGTGTATAAGCTTTGTAGAGGAAGAGGATCTGTCTGTTTTCATAGGATCAAAAGAAAGATTCTGGCTTAAGCGTGTGAAAGGCAAGGAAAAAAAGGTATTAAATCCGGTTTTAGCATTAAATCGGACAGGAAAAATTGTACAGCAAATTTTTCAGATGAATGAAATTGATTTTCCTATTTACAAAGCAGTTATTTGCCGGAACGGCTATATCGATTATCCTGCATCACCATTTGACGTGCAATTGATTGAAAAAAGAAATTATGATGAATGGTTTAATAGCATGAGAAACCTCCGCTCTCCGTTAAAGCATAACCAGCTTAAAGGAGCGCAGGCTTTGCTTCAGTATTGCCAAACGTCATCCATAAGAAGGTTAGAATGGGAGTTAGCAGACGAAAGTTAAAATGTCGATTAAAAGGCTGATGTTATGAAAAATATTTATTTTATTATTAATCCACAAGCGAAAAATGGATATTGTCAAAAAGTTTGGAGAAAGCTGGAACGGACTCTCCTTGAACAAAAGATTCCTTACATGGCCTTTTTTACAGAATATCGTGGTCATGCGAAAGATATTGTCCGATCCATTGCCGTTAAATCAGAAGGAAGTCAAGTTACGATTATAGCTGTCGGCGGCGATGGCACGATGCATGAGGTTATTAATGGTGCAGCAAACTTCCACCATGTCCATGTGTCTTTTATTCCTGGCGGGTCAGGCAACGACTTCTCAAGAGGATTTAATATTTCCAAAAACCCAGCCAAGGCACTTAATACCTTATTACAGCAATTAGAACAAGAGAATACCGTATGCGTTGATATTGGAAAA
>NZ_JBALOZ010000009.1:15864-18730 GCF_036965125.1 Bacillus sp. JJ1503 | reverse complement strand
TTATTTTTTATTAAAAAATTTGTTTACCTATAAAAAAACACAAATTGATCTCAAAATTGATGGCAGCGAATATTCGTTTCCTTCCGCATGGTTTGTGACGGTATCCAACCAGCCTTATTATGGAGGCGGAATGAAAATTTCCCCCGATGCTTCACCGTTTGATGGGAAGTTAAATATAACAGTTGTTCATAACCTATCAAGAATAAAACTATTACTCATTTTCATTACAGTGTTTTGGGGAGGACATACAGGATTTAAAGAGGTTTCTTTTTTGACCGGCAGAAGTATTCAAATTAAGTCAGACAGTCATCTACATGTCCATGCGGACGGAGAGGAAATCGGTTTAACTCCTGCCATAGTCACAGCTTGTCGAAAGAAACTGCCAGTCGTCTCGAACTGCAGCTTAAACGAAAAGGAGGTAAGCATAAATGACTTCTATTAAGCGTGAATTTTCCGCCTTTTTAGATGAAATGCAAACAATAACAGTCTTACTTCCTTTTCATTATCATGGAGGGGTTTCCACTTCTTTTTCGATAATGGATGACAATAACGAGCCTTTTTCCAAGATGGTCATTCTCAGCCGCATAGCTTTAGAAAATAAAATGAAATATATTTGTAAATTAGAAGCGGAGCCTATTATTGGCAAGCAATATTGGATCATGGATGAATTCGGAGGGAAAACAGATTTACAGATTGGGGCAGTAATTCGAACGTATGCCTTTGATGAAGCTTTTTTCTATAATGGCTCTCTAGGCTTTTCCTATTTGAAAGAAAAAACAAGCTTTAAAGTTTGGGCACCCACTGCGACCCTTGTTAAGGTTAAACTAGTCCCTTTGGGAAGCAAAGAGCCAGAAATACTAGAAATGAATAGAGGCGATAAAGGGGTCTGGCAGCTGACAGTCTGCCGTGATCTAGAATATTATCAATACTCCTATCTTCTTTGCGTTAATTTAGAATGGAGAGAAGCCGCAGATCCTTATGCCACAGCTGTAAGCATGAATGGTGAATATGGCACCATCATTGATATGAACAAAACTAAAACCGCTAAACCCCCACTGCCGCCTCTTGAACAGCCTACAGATGCGATCATATATGAAACCCACATTAGAGATTTCTCCATTCATCCAAACAGCGGAGTAATGAATAAGGGAGCATACCTTGGAGCGGGAGAGCTTAATACAAGAGATAAAGACGGATTTCCTACTTGTTTATCGTATGTAAAAGAACTTGGGATCACTCATATTGAATTCCTTCCAGTACATGATTTTGAAGGTGTTAATGAACGTAGACCAAAAAAAGAATACAATTGGGGTTACAACCCGCTGCACTTTAATGCACCAGAAGGGAGTTATTCTACTGACCCTGGGGATCCTTATGCAAGAATTAAAGAATTGAAATGGATGATACACTCTATCCATTCTCAAGGTATTAGAGTCATCATAGATGTTGTGTATAATCACGTTTATATTCGAGAAACATCATCTTTTGAAAAAATAGTCCCAGGCTACTACTTTCGCCATGACCAATTTGGGATCCCATCAAATGGAACCGGAGTTGGAAATGACTTTGCTTCAGAGCGTTTGATGGCGCGAAAATATATTCTTGATTCAGTGATGTATTGGCTAAATGAGTATCAAATAGATGGCTTTCGTTTTGATTTAATGGGCATTTTAGATAATGAAACAATGAACAAGGTGAGAAAGGCAGTAAATTCAGTAGATCCTTCGGTGATTATCATAGGTGAAGGATGGGACTTGAATACCCCTTTGCTTTCCCGTATGAAAGCAAACATTGGTAATCAGGCACAACTTCCTGGAATCGGTCAATTTAATGATTGGTTCCGAGATACGATAAAGGGCAGTACCTTTAATTTATATGATAAGGGCTATGCTCTTGGTAATAATCAATACTATTTGACAGCTAAGAAGGTATTGGCAGGCAGTATTGGATTGGAGAAGAAGGAAAAGGGACTATTCTATTCACCTAGTCAATCTGTTAATTATGTGGAGTCTCATGATAACCATACATTGTGGGATAAGCTATTAGTATGTTCCTCAGAAAAAACAGATCCGATAATCCAGCGTCAGCATCGGCTGGCAACGGTAATGGTGCTGCTTGCTCAAGGCATCCCTTTTTTGCATAGCGGCCAGGAGTTTTTTAGGACGAAAAAAGGGATTGGAAATAGCTATCGATCTCCAGATGAGATTAATTATTTGGATTGGGATCGAAAATCCTTATATTCAGACAATGTAGACTATATTAGAGGTATGATTAACATTCGCAAATCACACAAAGCTTTTAGGTTTTCAAGTGCTGAATTAATTCGTAAGCATTTACGTTTTTTACCCTTTGACAATAAAATAATTGGAATTATTTTAGAGGATGTCGGTGAATTTGGACAGTGGGATCGTTTGATCATGATATTTAACCCTTCTGAGTGCCAGCAATCAGTTCAGATTCCAAAAGGTGTTTGGCACGTGCTGGCAGATGAAAACAAGGCTGGTTTGGATGCGATAAGGGTGATTAAACATCCTTTAATCACCCTTATGCCCATCAGTTCTTATGTTCTCGTTAGCCGTTTTTTGTCGACTTAAATAAATAGACTTGACGAAAAAAGGCAGTAAGAGATAAAATTTATTAAGATGGCTATTGGGGGAATTATAGAACAATAGCTTTTTTTCTTTTAATAATATAGTTGAATAATGAGTAGATTTATGATCATTTATATTTGTAATGGCGGGCTTGCTGTTTAGTCCGCCTTCTATTTCTTTTTACTAGTTATTACTTTTTAGAGTTAGATAACTGTCTAGCTCCAGTGCCTACCCCCGATGTACAGGACGTATTAGTGTCGACAATGCGACAGGAC
>NZ_JBALOZ010000009.1:4575-15759 GCF_036965125.1 Bacillus sp. JJ1503 | reverse complement strand
TTTCCGTGAGGCTCGTCTTATGCTTATCGGGGGTGACCACAAAGGAAGGCTTCTGCGAATATTCATCGCAGGAACAATTGTCCTTTAATTGTTCCGAAGGCGCTTCCGCTTTTCTAATAAGCAGTTGGTAGCCTTTATGTATGTACATCATGATGAGGCTTGTACGCTTTTTTGTCTAGCTTCAGTGGTTTAAAAGCCGCTTACGCTTTTCTATAACAGCTATTTGCATAAATGGCTTACTAAATTGCAGGTGAACAATGTTGGAAGAATTATTTGGACAAGAATGGGAGATCGTCCCTGCTGGGGGTGCAACGGGGAAGGCTTTTTTTGCCAAGCATGAAGAGCAAAGATTGTTCCTGAAAAGGAATTCGTCTCCCTTTCTCGCAGTATTATCAGCCGAGGGAATTGTTCCTAAGCTTGTTTGGACGAAAAGGCTTGAAACCGGTGATGTTATTACGGCCCAGCAATGGTTAAATGGGAGAGAGCTCAAACAAGCAGAAATGAATAATGAACGAGTGGCAAAGCTGCTCAAAAAAATCCATAGTTCAAAACCTCTGCTTGGCATGTTAAAAAGATTAGGAAAATCCCCAATTTATCCAAATATGCTATTGCGCATGATTGAAGAGCAAATAGATGGGGAGCTTAGACAGAATCAAACAGTTATTGTTTCCCTTGAGTTTCTTAGGAAAGAATTACTGAATATACAATGTGATGAGAATACGGTATGTCATTGCGATGTCAATCACAACAACTGGCTGCTTACAGAAAACAACCAGCTGTATTTAATTGATTGGGACGGGGCTATGATTGCAGATCCAGCGATCGATCTAGGCATGCTGCTCTATTGGTACATCCCTAAGAGAGAATGGGCAGACTGGGTCAGCCGATATGGACTAACTCTAACGGATGATTTACTTTTAAGAATGAAATGGTATGTCATTGCGCAAACTCTCACATCCATCCAATGGCATAAAAATAAACTTCGGTTCCAAGAAATGGAGAAATGGCTCCAATTTCTAACAGGTATTATTGGTGGCTATGAGAATTGATTGATTTCGTCCACCCATTGTGAAAGTTCTGATTGATGGGCTTCAATATGATTGTCTAATTGAGCGGCTTGGCTTCCATGCTGACTGTAATAATAAATTTCTTCCAATACGGATTGTGAATATTGATCAAGACCTGGCTGCATCATAAGTGATTTTACGAGCCTTTTTAATTGTTCACATTCAGAAACGGATCCACAGCAGTCCATTTGATGATTGTTTAATATATCTTTCAATAAATTTAATTTATCTTGATGGCTGATCGGCATCATGATCACTCCCTGTAAAGATTAAGCAGTGGATAATAAACAAGAGGAATTCATTTTAGGTTGTGAATTCCCTTTTTTATTTATACATGGCCTAATATTCTAGTTTTCCAGCTTCAGCCCCCTGATCAATGCGCTTCCACATTTTAGTGTTGCAAAGGTTCATATGGGCATGTTATGGTTTGAACGATATTATTTAGCAGGAGGTCTGTATGAGACAAAGAAATAAACCGTGGGCAAAGGAAAGACTTGGGCAGTATCCCCAATATGTCATGTCTGCCCCTGAACAAAATAAAGGAAACTGGCAGGATGTATTCGAAAAGAAACAGCCTCTTCATATAGAAATCGGTACAGGAAAAGGTCGCTTTATTACAGGAATGGCTAAGGCTAACCCGAATATTAATTATATTGGGATTGAATTGCAGGATAGTATCATTGTGACGGCGCTTGATAAAATCATCGAAGATGAGTTGACCAATGTAAAGCTGATGAATGTTAATGCAGCCGACCTTCGGGAGTTTTTTGAGGCGGGAGAAGTGGATAGAGTGTATTTGAATTTCTCAGATCCTTGGCCAAAAACCCGCCATGCGAAAAGAAGATTGACCTATAAAACATTCTTAAAGAATTACGAGGAAATTCTTGTGAAAAATGGCGAAATTCATTTCAAAACTGATAATCAAGGATTGTTCGAGTTCTCATTAATGAGTTTTTCTGAATATGGCCTGCTTCTTAAGGACGTAAGCTTAGATCTTCATAATAGTGGGTTTGAAGGCAATATTATGACAGAATATGAAGAGAAATTTTCAAAAAAAGGAAATCGCATCTATCGATGTGAAGTCCAATATCGATAAAAAAGCTTATCACTTGGTAAGCTTTTTTCTTTGAGATCAAGATTCGAAATATTTCTACTAGTAAAACACAAATGATAAAATATATGCAATACAGGAGGGGAATACATGGAGACAATGCAATTGCAAAATACAAAGCTGACATGGCTGCATGGCGGAGTAAATTTCCTAGATGGAGGAGCGATGTTTGGAGTCGTTCCGAAGCCGCTGTGGTCTAAGAAATATCCTTGTAATGAAAAAAATCAAATTGAACTCCGCACAGATCCTATTTTGATCCAGGCAGAAGGAAAAAATATTTTAGTGGATTCTGGATTAGGAAATGGGAAATTAACTGAAAAACAAAGACGTAATTTTGGTGTAATTGAGGAATCACAAGTAGTAAAGGATTTAGCAGAACTAAATATTAAACCTTCAGAAATAGATTATATCCTAATGACCCATCTGCATTTTGATCATGCATGTGGTCTAACTAATCCGATCGGCGATACGTACAGTTCGGTTTTTCCAAATGCCAAAATCATTGTTTCGCAAACAGAATGGGATGAAATGAGAGACCCAAATATTCGCTCTCGTAATACATATTGGAAGGAGAATTGGGAGACTCTTAAAGATCAGGTCACTACTTTTGATCATGAATGGTCATTAGGCTCTATAAAAATGGTGCATACAGGCGGACATAGCGATGGGCACTCCATTATTATCATTGATGATGGAGATGATATACTCATTCATATGGGCGATATTATGCCAACCCATGCTCACCAAAATGTCTTATGGGTGCTTGCCTATGATGACTATCCAATGGACTCGATTTGGGCAAAGGAAAAATGGATCCAATATGGTTTGGAAAACAACGCCTGGTTTACTTTCTACCATGATGCTTTTTATCGAGCGGTCAAATGGGACAAAGACGGCCATTTAGTAAAGAAACTAGATAGAATTCGTGAAAAATAAGAAAACTGCACCTCTACTTATTTACAATGGGAGGTGCAGCTTTTTTGAATACCGTTCCAGATTTAAGCGAGCCTATAGGCGTCCAGAATCGTTCCTGTTTTGGCATCAGCAATAAACTCATATTGTTCTGTCTCTTCACCTGTATATCTGGATATCCCACCTCGATATACATCATACTTAAGCTGATCCTTTTGATACGGCTCCGTTTGCATATGAATCCAAGATCCGCTAATAGGCCCCTCATTCTTAAATGCATTCTTTGCATTTGACAGTGCTCTTTCAGGTGAAACGGCTGTCTTTTGTACAAGCAGCTCCCTTGCGGCATACCCGCCTGCTAAGCCAACCCCAACACCTAATAAAAATGATTTCCAGTTCATAAGCATCCCCCATTGTAAAATAACGTAACAAATTATATCTCTGTACTATCTTATCAAAGAAATAGCTTGGATAAAAACTGAATTAGTGGTAAGCAATCAAAAAGTTCTGTAAAATAATAGAAGCATACATAAAATATATGGAAGAAAAATAAAGGAGCAATCTCATGAACGAAAAAACACTACAACTTTTTAAAACATTAACTGAGCTTCCAGGAGCGCCTGGAAATGAACATTTAGTTCGTCAATTTATGAGGGAACAGCTTGGCCAATATGCAGATGAAATTGTCCAGGATAAGCTTGGAAGTATCTTTGGAGTGAAAAAAGGAGACGAAAATGGCCCAACTGTAATGGTTGCAGGCCATATGGACGAGGTAGGCTTTATGGTGACCTCCATTACGGATAACGGCATGCTGCGTTTTCAAACATTAGGTGGCTGGTGGAGTCAAGTTCTATTGGCTCAGAGAGTTCAGGTTATTACTGATAATGGCCCTGTGATTGGAGTCATTGGTTCCATTCCTCCACATCTTTTAGATGAAGCTAAGCGCAGTAAGCCGATGGAAATTACAAACATGTTAATTGATATTGGTGCGGATGACCGAGAAGATGCAGAGAAAATTGGAATTAAGCCTGGTCAGCAAATTGTTCCAATCTGTCCATTTACTCCAATGGCGAATGAAAAGAAAATCCTTGCAAAAGCATGGGATAATCGCTATGGCTGTGGCTTGGCAGTAGAACTTCTTGAAGCAGTTAAGGATGAAAAGTTGCCTAATATCTTATATTCAGGTGCAACAGTTCAAGAAGAAGTAGGCCTTCGTGGTGCGAGAACAGCAGCAAATATGATTAAACCAGATATTTTCTTCGCATTGGATGCAAGTCCGGCCAATGATATGTCTGGAAATAAAAATGAGTTCGGCCAGTTAGGAAAAGGAACTCTTCTGCGCATCTACGATCGTTCAATGGTGACTCATCGTGGAATGAGGGAGTTTATCCTAGATACAGCCGAGACAAATAATATTCCATACCAATACTTTATTTCCCAAGGCGGGACCGATGCTGGAAGTGTTCACCTTTCCAATGAAGGGGTTCCAAGTGCAGTAATTGGTATTTGCTCACGCTATATTCATACTCATGCTTCCATAGTTCATGTGGATGATTATGCTGCTGCTAAGGAATTACTCGTGAAGCTTGTTAAATCTTGCGACCGCACAACTTTAGAGTTTATCCGTCAAAATAGCTAAGTGTGAAAAGCAGTGATATAGCTGACGAAGCATTTCATGTGCAGAAAGATAAGCGAAAAGGGGCAACCTAGTTGTTGCCTTTTTTTCTATACCAATAGAGGAGCAGGCATTATGAAAATTATCATAGGTTCGAAAAATCCAGCAAAGGTATCAGCTGTCAAATCCGTTTTTCAAAACGATCAAACAGAATTTATTTCAGTTAATGTTCCGTCTGGTGTGAGTGACCAGCCTTTTTCAGATGAAGAGACGATTAAAGGGGCAATCAATAGAGCATACAGTGCATTAGAAGCAGGTGGCGGGAATATAGGCATTGGTCTTGAAGGTGGTGTACACGGGACGGAGTACGGGTTATTTCTATGTAATTGGGGAGCATTGGCAGAAGAAGGAAAACCGCCGATCATTGCAGGCGGGGCTAGAATATCTATTCCAAAAGAGGTTGCGGACAGATTGCTTGAGGGGGAAGAGTTAGGTCCAGTTATGGAGAGATTTACCGAAAAGGAAGATGTCCGCAAAAAAGAAGGAGCTGTGGGAATATTTACAAATGGACAAATCAGCCGTTCAGAAATGTTCACACATGTTGTTAAGCTTCTTGCTGGCCAGTATGAATATAGGAAAAAATAAAGGAGATAGCAGCCTATCTCCCTCTCAAACACATCCTATTTTTCATCAAAAATATATGCTAAAACTTTAAGCGCTTGATTGACTGTTTCAACGGTAACACTTGCTTTGTTAGAAAGCTCCTTTAATGGATGATGGAGCTCTTCTGGGCGGATGATGATAAGGGGTTTGCTTAAAGCAACGGCAGCACTCGCATCCATGGCTGTATTCCACTGTTTGTATTTCTCTCCAAATAAGGCAATTACAAGATCAGATTTTTGCATTAATAATTGTGTTCTTAAATTATTTATTCTTGAAGCTGCTTCATCACGGTAAATAGCATTAGGCTGTTTGCCAAGTATTTCTTCCCCGATATAATCAGATCTGTCGTGATTTTCCATCGGACCAACGAAATGAAGGGGAAGTTTAAGTGATCTCGCTTCTTCTTTTAGCTCTTCCCGCCAGTTTGAGTGAATTTCCCCAGCTAAGTATACTGTTAATTCCATGTGAATTCCTCCTTATATTATGATAGTGAGCGTTAACTGATCATATTGTTAATACCGCCCACCATGAACGCTCTCTGATATATTTTACCATTAACTCCAATTAGTTTCCTTTGTTTAAAGGTATTAGGGTTGCCAGATGACTGATGAGAAATGTATGATAGAAAAGGATGAAGGTTTTTCCTATGCAAGGAGGAAGAAAGTATGATAAACCATTCAAAAGCTGCCTTGCTCTTGTTTGTTGTTGTTTTACTGCTTAGTGCTTGTTCTGCCTCATTAACAGAAGAGCAAACTGCTGCAAAGGATGAAGTTGGTGAATCGTTCAAAATAGATCCGAAAGCAACAAATAATGAAAATGAAGATATAAAGTTCTATTTGCCTTTTGGGTTTGAAGTGAACAAAGAGACGCCTAATAATATTATTTTAAAGAATGGTTCGAAGACATATATTCTATTTTATAATCCGCATGAAGGGCCTGAAAGTAAAGTCATTTACGAGGCAGCCTTAAAGCAAAAGGAATATGACTTTAAAGAAACATTTTCTACAAAAGACGGGCATTTTGGCTATTTATTAATTAAAAATGCTGACAATCAATTAAATGAATTGACTATAGGTGTAGGCGGGGTTAAAATTACAACACAATCGAAAACCAAAAATCTATCAGCTGAAGCAGTTAATATGGCAGAAATTATTCAGTCAGTTAAGATGAGGTAAAGAAAGCTTGAATAATCATCTGTGTCATGCCTTTCTAACAGCAAAAAAAGCTAAGCATTCGCTCAAATGAAATGCTTAGCTTTTTTATTTATTTATTTATCTATTTTTTTGTAATTTTGATTTCAGGTTGTTTAAAATACTCTTTAATTTGGAGCGGCTATTTCCAGCATTCTCGAATAACTTTTCATCAGTTGAATCAAGCCTGAACTGGTTCACCTCTAGTTTAAGATCACTAGCAATGACACTAAGGTCAGTTGCTGCTAAAGTTACCTTCGAAATGGCCTCAAGCTGTGTTTCACTTGATGCTGCTACTTCCTCAGAAGCTGCTGCAGAGTCTCGAGAAACGGTAAAGACCTCTTGAATCCGTTCATTCAATACATGGTTTGTAGCTTGTACATCTTTTACAGAGGCACCAATTGTATTTATTTTTTTATGGATACCATTTACATGTTGGACGATTGTTTCAAAAGCCAGTTTTGTCTTATGGACAGATTCACTTTGAAGAAGCTTATATTCATTAAAGTGCTCTGTTTCATTCATTAGCTTCTCCATAATTTCATTCATAGAAGAAACAAGTGAATGAATTTCCTGTGCCTCTTGTTTTGACCGTTCTGCTAATTTTCTCACCTCAGAAGCAACGACTGCAAATCCCTTCCCAGCTTCACCAGCTCTTGCTGCTTCAATTGCTGCATTTAAGGCTAATAGATTTGTATTATCAGCTAGATCCTGTATTGTATCAACAATCGATGTAATATGACTAGATTGCAAAGCAGCCTCACTAACCTTTTCATTTACATGATTGGCAAGGTGTAGAAATTGATCAGAAATGTTCTGGAGATTTTGGACGGTATTAATTCCGTTATGCCCTTCCTCCTCAGTTAATGCGGCCTCTTCTAAAATTTCATAGCTCAAATTTTCAGTATGGTAAATCGCTTTAGAAACTTTTTCAATCTCTTTTCTGCTCTCTTCTAAATGAGAGGATTGGCTCTCAGCCCCAATGGCGATCTGTTTAATAGCCGCATCCACTTCATTTGCCTGTGCTGTTGTTTCTTCTGAAATCGCGGCCAGGTTTTCGGAAGATGCTTGGAGTTGGGTTGAGGATTCTAGTATTTGAAGAAAGGAATGCTGAACCCTTTCAGCCATATGATTGAATGTACGAGCAAGCTCACCCATTTCGTCCTTTGCTATTGCGGGAACCCGATAGCCCAAATTCCCATCACCAATTTTCTCAGCACCAGCTCTTAGAAGAGTAATAGATTTAGTAATGCCCTTTGATAATAAAAATCCGCCAATCACCAATGCGATAACAAGAGATAAACTTATGGCATAAATTAAATATGTATAAAATGCATTTTGTTTTTTTAGCTCATTTTGAATGTTTTGCTGATTTGCAATAATGCCTCTTTGGACCTCGCCAGCTGCTTGTTCGATTAACCTTGCTTCTTCATCAAACAGGATGATAAATTCCTCAGTTTGCTGAAAAGAGGTATGGATAGCATCTAAAGCATTATTGTATTCCGTTAGCCATCTTACTAGGTATGCTTTAGAGCTGCTATTAAGATTTTCGCTTACTTCTAATTCGCTCTTAAACGCTTCGCCAGAATGGATAAATTGCTGGTACGATTCTTCATTTCTCGTAGCCAAATACTGTTTCTCATACATCCTCATCAGTAAAAACTGTTCATCAATACTAGGGTTTTTTAGCAATTTAGTCAGATTACTTATTTGATTTGCCGTAATGGCAATTTGCCCTTTAAGGCCCTTATCATCACTATAGCCAATTTCCTTGTACATTTCCGATAAAATAATGAATTTCTCCAGGTAAGAATCTGCATTTTGATTGACGTTTTCAAATTGATCCTTAATCTTCTCATTTTCTTGTTTTTCACTCATTCTGCTTGACTCAGATTTCACTCTTAAAATACTTTGCATAACAAGCTCAGCAACAAGCTGATCTGGTGCTCTTAAGAACTGCTGTTCATATTTTCTAGTCATCGCAAAGTTATAAATAATTTCCTTACTTCCATCAACTATTGAAAGTAAGGCAGTTTCTTTTTCCCTGCTTTTGTCTTGAATCGTTTGAAGAATAAAATTGAAAGAAAGTAATAAAATAAGTCCTCCGATAGTTAAAAGCAAAACTAGTCCCAGTTTGACGCGAATGGTTTTCAAACTGTCCACCTCACTCGTTCATAAATTGTTCGAAAAATTTAAATATTATCTAATTATAGAACTATTTTCCTGTTATGACAATATGTGATAGTATTCGAATCAACCATTTGGACTATGGAAAGAAACGTTGCTGTTGCAGGGATGGAAACGAGCGGTTTTGAAGGTAAAATAATGGCGTTTAAAACAATAGGAATTGGGCTAGATTTAATCTTGAAAATGTTTTAATTGCAAATTAATGGTCCAGTCGTGTTAAGTTTGATATTATCTGAATATATGAGAAAAAAGCTGGATTTGATTTCGTATTATGAAAATCCACACTGGAGGAGAAGGAAATGAAAAAGCTTGAATCTATGGAACAATTTGAACAGCTAAGAGATAATGGGAAGCATATCTTTATGTTTTCTGCCGATTGGTGTCCAGATTGCCGTGTGATTGAACCAATCTTACCTGAAGTTGAAGCAAAATATCAGGAATTTACGTTTATATATGTAGATCGAGATGATTTTATTGATCTATGCGGCCAGCTTGACATTTTTGGCATTCCAAGCTTTATTGGTTATAAGGATGGGAAGGAATTAGGCCGATTTGTCAGTAAAGACCGCAAAACTCAAGAAGAAATTGAGAATTTTATTGAAAAACTTGAGAAGTAATATTTGATGGACTGATTCGTAAGGGGTCGCCCTAACATATAATGGGGTCTGGCCCCTTTGCTTGTAAAAAGTTCCTACAAGGAGGAACCTGTAATGAAAATGGATAGTTTAAAAATGAAAAAGGAATTGGAGAAACGATTAGCGAATGTGAATCGTACTTTTTCTTTTGACAGGAAAAAAGATGAGCTCCGCATCGAAAATAAGCAATCTGGAAAGGGTATCACAATCTCTTTACCAGGGATTATTGCAAAATGGGAACTTCAGAAGGAAAAAGCAATTGATGAGGTTGTATATTATGTGGAGGAAGGCTTGCAAGCAATGGATGGGTCCCCTATTCAGCTGTCAGGTTATGAAAAAAACATCTTCCCAGTTATTCGTTCAACTTCATTTCCGATTGAATCTGAGGAAGAAATCCCATTTTTAACAGATGATCATACTGCAGAGACAAGAATTTATTATGCCCTGGACCTAGGTACTACCTACCGCTTAATAGATTCTAGCCTCATTCAAAAGGAAGGCTGGGTTCCAGAACGTATAAAGGAAATTGCCTTATTTAACGTTCGATCACTGCCAACCGATTTGAAAAGTGACACAGTTGCTGGAAATACGTTTTATTTCTTAAATAAAAATGACGGCTACGATGCCAGCAGAATTTTAAATGATGCCTTTCTTAAAGAAAAGGCAAAGCAAATGAAAGGCACAATGGCTGTGGCTGTACCGCATCAGGATGTGTTAATTATTGCTGATATTATGAACGACACCGGTTATGACATTCTCTCAGAGATGACTATGAGCTTTTTTGCAAGCGGCAGAGTACCTATCACAGCCTTATCCTTCCTTTATGAAAACGGGGAGCTGGAACCAATATTTATCCTTGGTCAAACTAAAAAGAAATAGAAGACTTAATTTTAACTAAAGGGATCACATAAATGTGGTCCTTTTTACTTGAAAAAATTGCCCCAATAGACTCAATCTCTTATTTTTTCTCCAATTTCCGCGAAATACTGTTAAAATGGAAAAGATAGAATTAAAGAAAGAGTTGGTATAAATTGAGTTGGATTAGAAAGCTATTTCAAATGTTCAAAAATGACGAGCATAAGAATAATGATGACCAAGATTTTATGAGTCAAGATCAGCTAGATAGATCTGATATGAACAATCAAATAGAACCTTCTAAAGATGTTAATGCTAAGGTGTTATATCAATATCCTAAAGGACAATTTCGTTTTCCGCTGATTCCAGATGAAAAACATGGGCCAGGAAAAAGAGAGCCTAGATTAAAAAGGGAAGAAAGGCCACAGGCTGCACGCAATCCCGAACATAGACCCAATAGAAACGAACCCTCGCTCAAGGAGAAGAAGGTTCATAGTGTAAAAGAAAAAAGGGAAGCATCTCCAAGAAAAGATCCCTTTCGCCCAACTGAAATTCCATCGCCCATCTATGGATTTGAACGTCCAATAACTGTAGAACCTATTAAACGAACGAAGCAATCACTGAATAAATATGAGCCAAAAAACATTACTTACGATGATATTAAGAAAAAACTTGCAAATGGGCGCAAATCAGCATCAGAGGATTTAAACTCTTTTGTTGATTCTTTAATGGAAGACCTGACTAAACAGCCTGAACATGCAGAGCCGTTTATAGAGAAAAAGCAGGATTCGGATATGGAGGAATTACAGGAAAAAGAATTCCTAATTGCAGATCATTTTTATAGAGAAGCTGAAATAGAAGAAGCTGTGGCTTTATTTGCTGAAGAGCCAGCAATTGAAGAAAATGAAGAACAGCTAGCACCTGAGGAAACAGAAGAGCAACCAGTAGC
>NZ_JBALOZ010000009.1:0-4491 GCF_036965125.1 Bacillus sp. JJ1503 | reverse complement strand
GCTGATGAAACTGAAGAGCAGCCAGCAGCTGAGGAAACGGCAGAGCAACTAGCACCTGATGAAACGGAAGAACAGCCAGCACCTGATGAAACAGAAGAGCCACCAGTAGCTGCGGAAAAGGAAGAGCCACCAGCACCTGAGGAAAAAGAAGTCCAACCATCAGCGAGAAAGCATATCCCATTCAATGTTATTATGCTCAAGAATGATAAGCAAAAGCTCATTAATCAATTAAAGCCATATACAGCTCCAAAGGCGGAGGAAGTTGTTCTTCATGCAGAGAAAGAAATCGTCTCTGCCATTCAGGAGGCCGCACCAGCTGCAGAAATAGAAGAGGAGCTTGCCTATTATCAATTCCCAGCCAAAAGCCTGCTTTTGTCGCCAGTCCATAAGGAGGAATCTTCAGATTGGTTTATTGAACAGGAGGAGCTGTTAAACTCAACCTTAAAAAACTTCAATGTTCACGCTCATGTCGTTAATGTTACCCAAGGTCCTTCTGTTACTAGGTTTGAAGTGCAGCCTGAACCAGGTGTAAAGGTAAACAAAATTACAAATTTATCTGATGATATAAAGTTAAGCCTTGCAGCAAGGGATATCCGGATTGAAGCACCCATCCCGGGCAAGCATACAATTGGAATTGAAGTCCCAAACAAGAAGAGCAGACCTGTATTTATAAGCGAAATTATTAATAGTCCAGTGTTTCAGGACAGTAGTTCTCCATTAACAGCCGTTCTCGGACTGGACATAGCGGGCAATCCCATTGTCACAGATTTGCGTAAAATGCCGCATGGCCTAATTGCAGGGGCAACCGGGTCAGGAAAAAGTGTCTGCATTAATACGATTCTAGTCAGTCTTTTGTATAAAGCTACACCTGATGAGCTTAAGCTCATATTAATCGATCCGAAAATGGTCGAGCTCGCTCCATATAATCGCATTCCACATCTTGTGAGCCCAGTTATTACGGATGTCAAGGCGGCTACTGCAGCATTAAAATGGGCAGTGGAGGAAATGGAACGCCGATATGAGCTATTTGCACATACAGGTGTAAGGGATATAAGCCGCTTTAATGAGCTCGCTGAAGAGCATAAGCGATATTCAGATAAGCTCCCATACATGGTGATTATTATTGACGAGCTCGCTGATTTAATGATGATGTCTCCTGCGGATGTCGAGGAAGCGATCTGCCGGATTGCTCAGAAGGCAAGGGCCTGTGGAATTCATTTAATTATTGCTACACAAAGACCATCTGTTGATGTTATTACTGGGCTAATAAAAGCAAATGTTCCAACGAGAGTTGCTTTCTCTGTTTCCTCGCAAATTGACTCGCGAACGATTATTGATATTAGCGGAGCTGAAAAGCTGCTTGGACGTGGAGATATGCTCTTCTTAGAAAACGGGTCATCTAAACCTATTCGTCTCCAAGGCACGTATGTTTCTGATCAGGAAATTGATGATGTCGTTGCACATGTTAGAAGGGAACGCGATCCGGAATATTTATTTGAACAGGAAGAACTGCTGAAAAAGGCACAGATCACTGAGGAAGAAGACGAGTTGTTTTATGAAGCATGTGAATTTGTAATAGATCAAGGTGCTGCATCGACCTCCAGTCTGCAAAGAAGATTCAAAGTGGGCTATAATCGTGCTGCACGCCTAATCGACATGATGGAGAAACAGGGATTTATTTCGGAGACACGCGGAAGTAAGCCGAGAGAGGTTCTGATTACAGCCGAAGAGCTTGAATCACTTTTAGACTCTAGTACAATAAATTAATCCATGGTATTCTTTACTTGCATGTTAAAAATAATAATAATAAATATTATCTACAACCTAAGGATTACGAACGGTATGTGAGGAGCTTACGGATGAAGGAAATAGAACTTAAGGTAAAAGGGGAAATAAAACGTTTAACAAACCAGACTTTTAAATTTGATGAACGGATTAGAGATGGCTGGTTTTCTGCGGTGTACTTTTTAAAGACTAGAGAGATTGTGAATAAATATCATAAAGATATTATTGTAACGATGCAATTTTTTCAAAAAGAACATGCTGTTTTGTGTGGAACAGATGAAGTTATAGCACTTCTTAAAACATTTGCTGATAATCCAGACGAACTCGAAATATATTCATTAAAGGATGGCGACAAAATTGCGCCATTTGAAACAGTATTAACGATTACAGGGAAATATCAAAGCTTTGGATATTTAGAAGGAGTGATTGATGGGATACTCTCCCGTCGAACGTCAGTCGCTTCGCACGTGTATAATGTTGTTAAGGCAGCAAGTGTATCAGGAACTCAAAAGCCAGTGATCTTCATGGGCGACCGTGATGATCACTATACAACACAAGCTGGGGATGGCTATGCAGCTTATATTGGAGGATCTACTGCTCAAGCAACCCATGCCATGAATGAATGGTGGGGCAAACAAGGAATGGGCACGATGCCCCATGCTCTTATTCAGATGTTTAATGGAGATCTCGTTGCTGCAACAAAGGCATACCAGGAAACATTCCCGGAAGATGAGCTAGTATCTCTAGTCGATTATAACAATGACGCCATTACAGACTCCTTAAAGGTAGCAAGAGTCTTTGGTAAAGACCTGAAGGGTGTCCGAATTGATACTTCCCGCACGATGATTGATCAGTATTTCTTGAGAAATCAGCATGTATTAGGAACCTTTGATCCGCGAGGGGTGAATGCAGAATTAATTTTTGCGCTCAGAAAAGCACTAGATGATGAAGGTTTCGATCATGTGAAAATTGTCGTTAGCGGCGGCTTTAACGAGTCCCGAATTCTGGAATTTGAAGAGCAAGGTGTTCCAGTAGACATGTATGGGGTAGGAAGCAGCTTATTAAAGATTAATATTGGCTTTACAGGTGATAATGTTTTAATTAATGGAAAGCATGCGGCTAAGGCCGGAAGACGCTACCGTCCAAACCCGCGCCTAGAAAAGGTTGAATAGAAAAGAGTTGAAAAGCTCCATGACCATTGATGGCACATGGAGCTTATCAATGAAATACATTTACAGTTTTCTGGCTGGGATTTCATTACATAGTTTTTGAAAATAAATAGTGATATAATGTTTGAATATGATGAAATATAACGTAAAAAGAGATTTAAAAGCGAAGGTTTAATCACACATTTTAAATTTTTTGACTAAACATGTCCTAAATTAGGATATGCGCAAAACTAGATGAATGTCATATACTGTTTTACAGATATACGATGGTTGGAGGTTCTTTATATGACTATTTACCATTTCGTAGGTATTAAGGGGTCCGGAATGAGTGCCTTGGCGCAAGTGCTGCATGATATGAATTTTGAAGTACAAGGCTCAGACTATGAAAAACGCTTTTTTACACAACTGGCCCTCGAGCAATCTGGAATAAAGATCCTTCCCTTTCAAAAGGAAAATATAAAACCTGGAATGACCATTATTGCTGGAAATGCCTTCCCGGATACGCATGAAGAAATCGAAGAAGCAATGAATCTTGGACTACCTGTTGTACGTTACCACCGGTTTCTTGGTGATTTTATGAAGGATTTTACAAGTGTTGCCGTTACAGGCGCTCATGGGAAAACTTCTACTACAGGCTTGCTTGCACACGTCATGAAAGGTGCAAAACCAACTTCATTCCTTATTGGCGATGGAACGGGAAACGGGGATGAGAATGCTGAGTACTTTGTTTTCGAAGCTTGTGAATATAGAAGGCATTTCTTATCATACTTCCCTGATTATGCCATCATGACGAATATTGATTTTGATCACCCTGATTACTTTGCTAATATTGAGGATGTATTTTCTGCATTCCAGGAAATGGCATGGCAAGTGAATAAGGGGATTTTCGCATGTGGTGATGACGAACAATTGCAGCGAATTCAAGCAAAGGTACCTGTCTTATTTTATGGATTTGGTGAAGAAAATGATTTTCAAGCACGGAATATTGTCAAATCAACAGAAGGAACAACCTTTGATGTATTTGTTAGAAATACATTTTATGAAACCTTCTCTATTCCGACGTTTGGAGACCATAATATCTTAAATTCATTGGCAGTTATTGCGTTATGCCATTATGAGGAAATGGATTCTGAAATTGTTCAAAACTACCTTAAAACCTTTAGCGGGGTTAAAAGAAGATTTACAGAAAAAAAGATTGGTTCACANNAAATTAAAGCGACTGTTGATGCTGCGCGTCAAAAGTATCCTAATCGTGAAATCATTTGTGTTTTTCAGCCGCATACTTTTACGAGAACCCAGGCATTTCTAGAGGATTTTGCCGAAAGCCTGAATTTGGCTGACAAGGTTTATTTATGTGAAATCTTTGGTTCCGCAAGAGAAAACCACGGAAAATTATCAATTGAGGATTTGAAGGAAAAAATCCCTGGTGCCAACCTATTAATAGAAGAAAATACAGCTATTTTAAAAACACATGAAAATAGCGTACTTATTTTTATGGGTGCTGGAGATATTCAAAAGTTTAAAGAAGCTTACGAAA
>NZ_JBALOZ010000008.1:0-15487 GCF_036965125.1 Bacillus sp. JJ1503 | reverse complement strand
TGTTGTAAAATAAGAGAATTTCAAAGCCTAAGAATGAAAAAACTGTTTCCTTTGACCCTTTTAAAATATCCTTCCAGCCTGTAATAAAAAATGGCTTTATATGTTTATAATCAAAAAAACCAATATTCATTATGATCAAAATTAGGACGATAAGTAATACTACAGGCATGAACATGAGATTCACACGAAGAAGAACTGCACTTGAATCTGAAACAGCATAGATAACAACTAATAAAAAGACAAAACAAATGACTTCAGCAGGAGTCCGATCAAATAAGTATAATTTGGAAATGTCAGCAACTCCTCTCGTCTCATAACTAACAAAGAGCATCGTGAACATTGAAAATAATAAGGTCAGGATTGTTGCAACTGGTTTATTAATGATTAGAGACGTAAACTCATGGAAATTCTTCTTTGGAAATCTAGCGAGCAATGTGGCTAATACCCCTACAAAACAAATAGCAGTAACTCCCCCTAACACAATAGATATCCAACCATCTATTGAATTTGTGGCTTTTACAATTGTCCGAGGGAGGGTAAGGACGCCAAATCCAATGACCATATTTGCAACTGCCATCATAACTTCTTTTCTGCCAACTTCTCTGTCACCATATTCAAAGGATTTCATGATTGCTCATCCCCTTTATTTGCTCGAGTGTCATCCTCTGTCTGTAAATATTGCGGCCTTTTTGTCAACAGTGTAATAGGAGCACGAAAAACGATATCCTTCCAATCATCCTTAATTGTCGGCGAATACGGAGCAGAATATGGGATTCCAAAACTCGTTAATCTAGCGATATGAATGCTAATCATAATATAAACAAGAACTATGCCGTAAAGTCCGAAGAATCCCGCTGCAAGCATTGTGCCGAATCTCAGTATCCTAAACGCAATACCCGCACTGTAGGATGGAATGGCAAAAGAAGAAATAGCTGTAACAGCAACAACCATGATCATAATGGGACTTACGATACCAGCTTGTACGGCTGCATCCCCAATTACTAAACCTCCGACAATTCCAATCGTTTGGCCAATTGGTTTTGGCAGCCGAACCCCTGCCTCTCGGAGCAGCTCCAATGTTGCTTCCATCATAAATGCCTCGATAATTGCCGGGAAAGGGACACCTTCTCTAGAAGCAGCAATTGAAAAAGCTAATTTTGAAGGGATCATCCCTTGATGGAATGACACCAAGGAAATATAGATAGCCGGTAAAAAAATCGCAAAAAAAGCGGCAAAAAATCTTAGTATTCTCAGCAATGACCCGATAAACCAACGCTCATAATAATCTTCTGGAGATTGAAAGAGTGACACTAAGGTCGTTGGGGCAATTAAAACAAAAGGGGTACCATCTAATAGGATCGCCACCTTCCCTTGTAAGAGGGCGCTTGTTGTCTTATCTGGTCTCTCAGTGTGAAGCACTTGTGGAAAAGGAGACAAAAAACTATCCTCAATCCACTGCTCAATTGTTCCACTTTCAGGAGCATCATCAATATCGATTGCCTTTAGCCTTCTCTTCACTTCAGCCAGAATATCCGTATGAACAATCCCTTCAACATAGCATACGATCAGATCTTTTTTTGATCGCCTGCCAACCTTATAAGATTCGAAGCGAAGATTTGGATCCCGTATATGCCTGCGGATCAGCATTGTATTAGTCCGAATATTTTCGTTGAATCCTTCCCTTGGTCCTCTTACTAATGATTCAGTTGCTGGTTCTTCTATTGATCGTTTCTCCCATCCCTTGCTCCCAACAATCAATACTTTATTCGTGCCGTTAACTAGTAATGCTGTGTCCCCGGACAAGATAGCCAACATCACCTGATCAAATGTATCTGCAGTCTGAAGTCCATCATTAGATATAACCCCATTCTTCAGTTCTTTTAAAATATCTTCTCCAGATGTTGGAATGTCCTCTTTCACATTTGGAATGCCAAGTTGAATATTTTTAATAATTTGGTTATTTATGATATCTTTATCTACTAATCCATCAATACAAACGATGGCACACCTATGTTCACTATTACCTAAAGTGAAAACTCTTTGTATGAGATCATCCGGTGAGTTTAATAACCTTTTAATGCTGTCAAGATTTGCCTGGAGATCTGAGTAAATCGTACTTGGAATATCTCCTTGCTTATGATCAGTAAGCTTCCTTTGACTTTTGAATGGTTTTTTAAATAATTGCCTAAACATGCCGATGTCCTCCATGGAAAACAAAAAGGGATATACTCCCTCGTTGTGGAAAGATAAACATATCTTCCCCAGGAAAAACAAGGATATGTGGAATTTCATACACTTAGTACTTTGGAAGGATAACAAAAGGACAGTCCATAGATTTGAACTGTCCTTTTTTACTATATTAAAATGTTCAAAGCCCTTCTTTACCTTTTTTCAACATGTAGGCATCGCCGAGGAATTAGGTTTAATCATGCTTTGGTCGTAAGTGGCAAACGAAGATGACTATGAATGGATAAGTTCCCCATCCTGTTCGTATAAATTTTAGTCAAGGAATATTATATTAATAAATCGTGGTGTAAAGATGAATACTAAATTATTAAGTGCTCTTGCCGAGCCAAATCGATTAAGGATTGTTGAATCCTTAAAGACGGCCCGCTTTCCATGAAGAAATTGCAGACCGCTTCAGATTCACTAGCCATTGGCATCTAAACATTAAGTGGGCATTATAAATCAGGTGGGGTGGAATTTTATGCTGAAGCAAATCATTGAATCTATAAGCTCCATCCAGAACCCTTTAGGCATTTAACATTTAGTTAGAACAGTATCGTGAAATCTGGGAAGAAAATCTCAAAAGTTTGGAACCTCATCTAAAAGAACTGCAAAATAAAACACAATCATTGGAGGAATAAAATGTTTACAATAACCGAAATCACTCATACATTCAACGCTCCTCGTGAGCTTGTATTTAAAGCATTTACCGAATCAGAACATTTGCAGAACTGGTGGGGCCCAAAAGGATGGACTTTTGAGATTTCTAAGTTTGAGCTTCGCCAGGATGGTGTCTTTCATTACAGTCAGACATCTCCTGACGGTAACGTAATGTGGGTCAAATTTATTTATCATGAAATAAATGCTCCAGAGAAACTCGTTTATACTTCTTTCTTTTCTGATGAGATTGGTAACATCGTACGTGCTCCTTTTAACAACAACTGGCCTCTAAAAATTAGCAATACTTTTACATTTACTGAGTTTGAAGGAAAAACAATTCTTACGATGATTGGGACTCCTGTATCTCCAACTGAGGAAGAAATTAAAACTTACGAGGAGATGCAAGAAATAGTTCATGAGGGCTTTTCAGGAACCTTCGTTCAACTGGCTAATTACCTATCAAATATTTCAAGAAACTAAAATAGGTCGATATAGAACAAAGTGAAAAGTCCTCTATTCAATGATATGTTTATTTAACTGTTAATTTAAGAAAATCATTTCCTATATCACCTTATGATTTACCAGTTTATTATTTTGGGCTAACCGTTTCTGCCAAACAATTGTTACTAACATTGTCAAAACTAAGAAAAATAGACCCATAATGAATGGATAGATTATATTAACATCATATAACATTCCGGCCAGTGTTGGCCCGAGAACATTCCCGATACTCATGTAAGCATTATTCATTCCCATTGCGAAGCCTTGTTCATTCCCAGCCATTTTGGAGATAAGGGTATTTAAGACGGGACGAAGAACAGAAGTGGCAAGGAAGATTAAAAGAGTAATCCCAAAGAAAAGTGCATATGAAGACGCAAACAAAGAGAGAAGGAAACCAATTGCTGCTACTCCTAAAAAAATATTTAGGACAACACCTTCTCCATAAAGACTAACGATCCGATCAACTACGAAAAGCTGCACAATGACGCTTACAATACCCGTAGATGTTACCATCATCGCAATTTGCTGCGGAGTTGCACCAAATTGATTATCAACAAATAGACCAAGAACTGATTCGAATGCCATTAATCCAAAACTCATTACGAGCGTTATAATCAACGGAATAAAGTAAGGCATCTTCACAGATCGAATCATTTTTCTAGCCATGGATTCTTCATCTTCGGAAAAATCCTTTATTTCTGATGTTTTACTTTCCTTTAGGATATAGATGGAAAATAATACGGCAACAAGTGATACAAGTGCAGAAATCAAAAGTGGAACCTTTAATCCAAAATCCACCAAGAAACCGCCTACGCCCGGGCCAATAACAATACCTAGTGACATTGCGGCTGATACTAAGCTATTTCCTTTTGCTCGTTGATCCATCGTAGTAATATCCGCTATATAAGCAAAAATAGCCGGTATGAGCAATGCTGCGCCAATGCCTCCAATGATTCGAGAAGTATATAGCCACCAAATAGAATCAAAGCCATAAAATACAAACATCGAAAGCGTCAGCCCTATTAAACCATAAATAATCATCTTTCTGCGTCCGTATTGATCAGCCCATTTCCCTGCAATCGGAGAAAAGATTAATTGTGCTCCTGCAAATAGTGCAATCATTAAACCCGCGGCTGTACCACCTTGATTAATGGATTCTAAATACGCAGGCAAAATTGGGATAATAATCCCAAAACTTCCAATAGCAATGAACATATTTATCATCAATATCAATATTTTTTTCCGTTGTTCTGCATTCATGATTGTTACCCTCTCATTCTCTATTACATGTCAACCTAATAATTAACTTCACTTATTACTTGAGTTGATTCACCTTGGAAAGAACTTTTCTGCTATTCAAGACAAATAATAATTTTTACATTAATACTAGGCAATTGTCAATAATCCGATATCCTTTTTATGATCAGCCAAACTAGCTTGTTGTACCAAATCGCTTAGCGTTTCTGGCTCGAGCACATTCCGCTTCGATTTCACGATTGCGCGGGTCGGCACTCGTTTCAAGGGAGCAAAATAATTCCCTAGAAATTCTTGCTACCTCATTAACCGCGCGATTAAACGCTTCATCGTTCACCTTTGACGGCTTGTTGAAACCTGTTATCTTTCTTACGTACTGAAGAGCTGCTGCGTGAATTTCTTCTTCGGTAGCAGGGGGATCAAAATTAAATAAGGTTTTAATATTTCTGCACATAAGTTTCTCCTCTTTCTTTCATTAATAACTACTTCCCATTCTACAAATGGCGATGAATATCCTTTTATTCTCAAAATGCATTTTTTAGAAAGTAACTGATCCGAGTAGTAATTCGTTCCGCAAATGGGGGATTTGAAATGCAGCTAAAATAGCAAAAACGCCCAGATCATGTGCTCGGAGCGTTGATTTATTCAATACTTTACTATTACTTTGCAAAAGTTTAACGGACTCCCATTCCGCTATTTACTTAAAATCCCCCAACTTCCAAAAGTGAACGGACACTAGTGCCGTTAATCGATGAAAATCATACAAAATTAACACTTTTGAACCTTNNCTCAACCTGAACAATTCGATGAATTTACTACTTCTATTTCCATATTAAATTTAAGGTTAGATTCTACCTTGTCTGGGACCAGACATCACATGACAAAACTAAGCAAAGGCGGAACTTCTACTCTTGCTCTCGATTCGCCGTCCGATCCATAGCACCATCGGCACCTTCGCCCGCCTTGTTGCCTAGTGCACCGCCAGCAATAGCGCCCGCAACTGTGCCAAGCGGACCTAACACAGAACCCACTGCAGCACCAGCAGCAGCACCGGCTCCCGTTCCAAGTGCCTCACCAGCATCGATGTCAATACGATTTCGCTTTTCGTCTGCCAATTATTTCACCTCCATGTTTGGGAAGTGCTATTGCTTTCACAATTAAACACATCCCTCAAATGTATTTTGCACTTCAATTTGTACTATTAATTAAAAATCATCTAATTAACTGCTGGTAAGTTTAGTCACTAAACTTTTCGCATTGATTTGAGCCAAAGTGTACTTGTTAAATTGAAAGAACGCTTCAAATTTGAAGCGTTCTTTCTATCTTCATTTATTCCTTTGCTAACATTCCTTGTGCCGGAGCTTTCATATTGTAAATTGGCAAAATGACGAGAAGGCCAATAACAAATAGAACAGCTGCAAACTCGAACATCGTAACAATCGATGTCATTTCTTTTAGGATACCTGCCAAACTCATTGTTATTACCATAGCCCCACTGAAAAGCGGACTTAATGTTCCATTAACTCTTCCAATGAATTCAGATTGGGTATTTTGAAGGATTAGCGTATTAATCCCAATTTGGATGCATGGAAAGAATAAACCGTTCACAAATTCTGCTCCAAGCGTAAGCGGTAAATTAGTAGAGAAACCAATCACACTCATCCCTACAGCATTTGCTAGCATACCAATGACCAATAGCTTTTGCGGCGGAACAGACTTTGAGAACATAACTGAGATCGCTCCACCTACTATCATCCCGATTCCGTTTGCCATTAATAGCCATTGTAAGCTTTCTTTTGCTAATTCCAATCGTTCTGTCACGAGAAAAATGGATAAAGGGTGGATCAACCCAATCGCAAGCCCTGCAGCCATAAAACAAAGTCCAAGAAGCTTCAATTCCTTTTTTCCAAGAACATAGCGAATTCCGCTTTGCATTTCTTCCAGCAAAGACGATTCTTTCTTTTCGCTTTCCATCGAATGGTCAGCTGGAATAAAGGCTAGCATGACTGCGGAAAGGAGGAACGCAACGCCAGTAATGGCAATGGACACATCTATTCCAAATTGCTGGAATACAAACGTTCCAAGCACTGGACCAAAAACCATGAAAACAGCAAAAATAGTTTGATAAATAGACATCGCTGATTGGATCAATTTTTCATCCAAGTGCATTTTAAATAATTTCATTCCTGACGGCTGGGAAAATTGCGATAAAATGGCTGATATTAATGTGGCGAAGAAAATGATTTTCCAGGAGCCGATCACTAGAGTGATTAATACTGCAAATACGGAAACCGCACTTAATATATCACACCAAATCATCGTTCTCTTTGGCCGCCAGCGATCGGCGAATGTCCCGCCAATAAAGGAGAAAATAAAGATTGGAGCAAACTCGGCAACAGATATCATCGAAACGGCAAAGGCATCTCCATTTGTTTTTTCCATGACGAATAGAAGAACAGCAAAATTTCGAACCCAAATTCCGATTTGAAGGAATAAGGATGATAGAAAAATAGCCTGAACAAAACGGTTTTTAAATAATTGTGACATAACATTCCTCATTTCTAGTAGTGAGAGGTAGGATAGGAGGAAAAAGGCGAAAGCACCGATTTCTTGTTTGAAACCTCTTTTCAATAATTACTTAAAGACGCAAAAGACTCCCATCCGCCATGTTTGGATAGGAGTTCATCTAAAACCATAGAAAAAGACATAGTACGGCTGTACTACTGCAACGATCATCTTTTTTCTATAAAAGTATAGACTAATCCCATTCAAATATGACTTCGCAATTTACGAATGTACGTTTGAAAACAGGATTAGTAGATCATCGCCCTATGGTCACCCTCTCGTGTAATGTGTTAATATCGTACACAATTTCATTCTAGGTTTCAAGCACTTATTTAATTTTTTTACAAAAAAAGGGTAAATTATTTACAAAAGACAGTTCTTGACATGAAACCAAATGGTTTTATATAATCCAAAAAGAGAAACCAAATGGTTTCATATTAACTAGAAAGAAGGATTATGACTATGCAAACTAAAGTAGCGGATATTAATAAGACTATTGTATTTGAAGCGCCCATTCAAAAAGTATGGGAAGCCGTATCAACAGCAGAAGGCATTGCATCTTGGTTCATGCCAAATGACTTCCAGCTAGAGGTAGGCCATGAATTTCATATACAATCTCCATTCGGGCCATCTCCGTGTAAAGTATTGGAAATTAATGCTCCGAATCATTTATCTTTTTCTTGGGATACAGATGGCTGGTTTGTTTCTTTCGATTTAAAGGATTTAGGAGATAAAACTGAATTTACAATGGTTCATGGCGGCTGGAAACAAACAGATGAAATTGTACCTAAAGCCGGAAGAAGTGCAGCCGAAATCCGCGATACAATGAACGGCGGCTGGGAGGCGCTTGTTAAACAAAAACTACGCAAAGTTGTGGAAGGGTAATGTCAGCTTTACAAAAGTATGATGTTTTCCAGGCGATTGCCGATCCCACTCGCAGAGAAGTGCTTAAGTTATTGGCAGAAAAAGATCGGCCCATTTCAGAAATTACGGCTCATTTCTCCATGAGCCGAACGGCTATTGCTAAGCATCTTCACTTGTTGTCAGAAGCAGAACTTGTAAGCGGGCAAAAAGTAGGTCGAGAAAAGCGCTATAGTCTGCAGCCCGAATCGTTCACAGAATTAAAACAATGGCTCGCCTACTTCGATCAGTTCTGGGATAATAAGCTATCGATGCTAAAATATCTCGTTGAAGGTCAAGAGAATGAGCGCGGGCACGATTGAGGCAAAAAACCCGATTCTTTTAAAACAGAATCGGGTTTATACATGATTATTCAATCTATTTTTTCAAAGGGAAATGACAGGCTGCAAAATGTCCATCGAGATGTTCCATTAGTTCAGGTTCCTTTTGCTTGCAAAGATCTGTTGCATACGGACACCTAGTATGAAAAGTACAGCCGCTTGGCGGATTTGCTGGGCTTGGCAGATCTCCTGTTAGCCTAATTTGCTTCTTCTGAAACTCTGGATTTGGTCTTGGTATAGCAGACAGCAGAGCCTCGGTATACGGGTGTGAAGTATTTTCAAATAAGGAATCACGGCTTGCAATTTCAACAATTTTCCCTAGATACATAACAGCGATTCGATCACTAATATGTTTTACAGCTGGTAAACCATGTGCAATAAATATATATGTTAGGTTGTATTTCTTCTGTAAATCCTTTAAAAGATTTAAGATTTGAGATTGGATTGAAACATCAAGTGCAGAAACTGGCTCATCACAAACGATCAATTTAGGATTTAATGCCAAAGCACGGGCAATTCCAATCCGCTGTCTTTGACCTCCACTAAACTCATGTGGGTACCTATTATAATGATGTTCGCCAAGACCAACGACCTCAAGTAATTCTATCACCTTTTGCTTAATCTCTTGACTTGAAGAATAAACCTTATGAACCTTTAATGGTTCACCTATTAACTGCCCAACAGTCATCCTTGGATTGAGGGATGAAAATGGATCTTGAAAAATAATCTGAAGATCGCGGCGAATTTTTCTAATTTGTTCTTTATTCAGGTCATTTAAGTTCTGATTATTAAACCAAATTTCGCCTTCAGTAGGTTCTAAAAGTTTCATAATCATTTGTCCTGTTGTAGATTTTCCACAACCAGACTCTCCTACAATACCAAGTGTTTCACCTTGTTTCACAAAGAAGTTAAGGCCATCAACAGCACGGACTGTTGTTTTTTCACTTGAAAAGAATCCTTTGCTTGAGATGAAATGTTTTTTCAGCCCTTTGACTTCAAGAAGTATTTTCTCTTCAGTATTTACCGACATGCCATAACCTCCTTACGTATTAAAACAGCGTTTTTTATGAACTTCGTTTATTTGTTCCAATTTTGGCTTACTTAATTTACATTGTTCTGTTGCTAATGGGCAACGAGGATGGAAAGCACATCCTGTAGGCATTTGAAGAGGATTAGGTACAGAACCGGTAATCGAATCTAAATATTCCTGCTGGACTTCAAGCTTTGGAATGGAGTTAATTAAGCCTTCTGTATATGGATGCTTCGGATTTGCAAAGATTTCTTTAACTGGCGCTTCTTCCACTACTTCCCCTGCATACATAACAACTACTTTATCAGCCATTTCAGCTACCACACCTAGATCATGAGTAATCAGAATCATACCTGTATTTGACTCTTCTTTTAATTCCTTCATTAAATCTAAAATTTGTGCCTGAATCGTCACATCTAGTGCAGTAGTTGGCTCATCAGCAATCAATAATTTCGGATTACAAGAAAGTGCCATGGCAATCATTACCCTTTGCCTCATTCCACCTGAAAGCTGATGAGGGAAATTATTGACTACTTTTTCCGCATTTGGAATCCCAACTCGGTTTAGCATGTCAATGCTTTTTTCCTTTGCTTCATTTTTAGAAAGATTTTGGTGGACTCGAAATACTTCGCTCATCTGATTTCCAATTGTAAAGACTGGATTCAATGAAGTCATCGGCTCTTGGAAGATCATAGCAATTTCATTTCCGCGAATTTTCCGTAGCTGCTTTTTATTTATCGTTGTTAAATCCTTATCTTCAAAACCAATTTTACCGCCTGTAATCTTGCCTGGAGAAGAAATCAACCCTAGAATCGATAATGATGTTACACTTTTTCCACAGCCAGATTCACCAACGACAGCCACGGTTTCTCCTTTATCTACCGAGAATGTTACGTTATTTACTGAATTAACTATGCCGCCTTCAGTTTTGAATTGTACTTGTAGTTCTTGAATGTCTAATAGTTTAGTTGTCACAAAACCACCCTACCCCTTCTTCGCTTTCAAACGAGGATCAAGTGTGTCTCGCAGCCAGTCACCTAGGAAAATGATTCCCAGGACCGTAATTGTAATGGCTATGCCTGGGAATGTTGCGATCCACCAGCTTGTAGCTAAATATTCTCTTCCGTCACTTAACATTAGTCCCCATGAAACATCAGGAGGCTGTATGCCTAATCCTAAAAAGCTTAATGAGGCTTCCAAAATGATTGTAGAGGCGACATTTAGAGTAGCAATGACAATAAAGGATGAAATAATATTTGGCAAAATATAAGTCGCTATGATTCGGCTATCCTTTGCTCCGATTGCCTTAGCTGAACGAACAAAGTCCCTTGCCTTAATGCTTAATGTTTCACTTCGTACCATTCTTGCATAAGTGACCCAAGTAATTCCGCCTAATACAAGAATTAATGTTGGTAGACTTGGACCCAAAATCGCTAAAACAATTAACATAAATAGAATATTCGGGATTGCCAAAAAGGAATCTACTAATCTCATGATGATTGTATCTACAATTCCACCGTAATAACCAGATATTAACCCCATTACCATTCCGATCAAGCCCGCTAATAAAACGGCTGAAAATCCTACTAATAATGAAACCCTTGATCCATAGAGAATTCTGCTCAAAATATCTCTGCCAAGGTTATCTGTCCCCAAAAGATGGCCAGCGACAGCGCCATCCATCCAAAAAGGGGGTTTCAGCCTGTTTGCTACATTTGTGACCGCAGGATCAAATGGTGCAAGGAGAGGTGCAAAAATTGCTCCTATTACAACTAGAATCACAATTAGTAATCCTACTGTTCCTGTTTTACTTTTTAACAATTGGGATAAAAACTTTGAAAATCTTCCTACTTCTTTAGTTTTACTTAGATTTGAAGCGTTTATTTTTTCCATATGAGTTGGTAAAGACATGAAATCCCCCCTATACTTTAATCATATTTAATTCTTGGATCTAGAAAACGATAAGCTAAATCGGCTAATAAATTACTGAAAATAACAAACAATGCAATGATAAATGTTGCTGCTTGAACTACTGCCATGTCACGGGCATTCACTGATTGTATTAAAAGCTGACCCATTCCCGGCCACGCAAATACAGTCTCAGTAATAAGTGTTCCTCCAATTAAAGTTGAAGTTTGCAAGGCCATAATCGTAATAACAGGAATTAAGGCATTACGCAGCCCATGCTTATTAATAACGATTGCTTCAACCAAGCCCTTTGCTCTAGCCGTTCGAATATAGTCTTGTCCCAAGATATCAAGCATGCTTGAACGAATTAATCTGGTCATCTGTGCTGCTATTCCAGCTCCTAAAGTTATAGCTGGCAAAACAAGATGAGCCATCGTTCCTCTTCCTGACACTGGGAACATGCCTAAAGTAACTGAGAATAATAAAATAAGCATGATTCCTAACCAGAAGTTAGGCATTGCTTTTCCAAGCACAGAGCCACCTGTAATAAATAAATCCAAGAAAGAATTTCTTCTTGTTGCAGATAAAATTCCTAACGGGACAGAAATAATGATCGCTACTACCATAGAGGCAGTTGCCAATTCTAATGTCGCAGGCAAACGATCCAGAATGATAGGAAGTGCTGCCTCTTGATATTTAAATGAATTTCCAAAATCCCCTTGAACAAGATTACTTATAAAAACTCCATATTGCACAAGGAGAGGTTTGTCTAAGCCTAGTGCACGGGTTAATTCTTCGCGTTCTTCTTCTGTAGCATCCATTGGTAATGCTAATGTAACAGGATCACCCGTTACATTAACGAGTATAAAAACAATTAATGTAATTAAAAACAGAACAGGTATGATCTGTAATATTTGTTTGAATAGAAATTTCTTCATCCTTTCACCTCATTGTAAATGGTAAATATCGTATTGCCTGTAGACGGCGTTTTAGTAAAAGGTCTAATATATGTGGCGCATTCTTCAGATGTAAGTCCCTGACTATAACAATTTGTTTAAATTAGTCACTCACTGAATGTAGTTTGAGGTTACTTTATTAATATTGATAAGGGAAAAGGTCCCATTAACGAGACCTTTTCACTAGACAAGTTTATTATTTGACTACTTCAACATCATCTACAACATACCATTCATCAATGTGTGTCTCATATGTTAGCTTGTCACTCATTCCAAGGAATTGGTCTAGTGTGTATAAATAAACACGAGGGCGTTCTTCTGCCACGATTTCTTGAACTTGTTTATATTGCTCAGCACGTGCCTCTTCATTCATATTATACATCGCTTCATCTAAAAGCTTTTCAATCTCAGGGTTCTTATAGTCCGTTTCACCTGCAGTAATGGCAGGGTGAACTTGTCCTAAAGGATTGGAAGCATCACCTAAAGAATTTGCAAAGCCAACCATGTACACTTCTTTAAACGTTTTTCCACTCACGTTTTCTAAAAACTTACTCCATTCTAATGGTTCAAGAGTTACGTTGACGCCCACTTCCGCTAACATCGCTTGGATTAATTCAGCGGATTCCTTATCCTTTAAATAACGTCCATTTGAAACACTTAATGTAAGATCAAGCCCTTTTTCATACCCTGCTTCTTTTAATAATTTCTTCGCTTTTTCAGGATCAAATAAACTTTTCCCATATAAATCTTCATTCCCGCCAAATGAATATGGAGTTACTCCCGTTCTCGTCGGTGTTCCTGCTCCTCCATAAATTGTGTCAATGATCAATTGTTTATCGATGGCTAAATCAATGGCTTCCCTTACTCGAGGATCAGCTGTTGCATTTCCATCAGTTAAGCGGAGAACCAGCTGCATGATACGATGTGTTGGTCCTGATACCATTTGTGTGCCTTCATTATTTTTTACTCGCTCCCAATCACTTGGAGGGATATTTACCGCCATATCTACACCACCCGTTAGAAGCTCCGCTACACGGGTAGAATCTTCAGGGATAATACGGAAAACAACTTTTTCCCATTTCGGATCATATTTATGATACTCAGCAAATTTTTCAAGCACGATACGATCATCTTTTTTCCATTCAACAAATTTATACGGTCCTGCACCTACTGGATTTTTCAAGAAATGCTCCCAGCCGTTTTCTTCGATATATTTTGCAGGCAAGATCCCAGATCCTTGTCTGGATACACGATTAAGCAATACTGGGTCTGGCCCATTTGTAATAACTTGAAACGTATGATCATCAATTACTTTTACTTCTTTAATTTGTTTAAAATATTTATTTTCTAATAATGATGTATCAGTTGCAGCGCGCTCTAATGAAAATTTCACATCATTAGAAGTCACCGGGTCACCATTGTGGAATTTTGCCTTTGGATTTAAGGTGAACTCCCAAGTTAATTCGTCAATATTTTTCCAAGAGTCAGCTAAATCAGGAACAAATTCACCATCACGATTCTTCTCAATTAAGGAATCAAACATATTCACATGGATAGCTTGTGTTTGTGTTGCTTGGTGGTTATGAACATCAAAACTCGCCACATCAGCACTAACTGCGATGGTTAAATCCTTATCACTATTTTCAGTACCCTTACTTCCTTTTGAGCCATTGGCAGTTGAGGCATTATCACCATTACTGCAGCCCGCAATAATAACCATTAAAACCATTAAAACTATAAAACTAGCATTTCTAAGCTTTTTCATGATTGTCCTCCATTATGTTGTTTTGTTTCATTATTAAGAAAATTTAGAGCCAACTGAACTAATGCAGCAGATCCTAGCGGCAATATTTCATCATTAATATCAAATAGCGGATGATGGAGCGGATAGCTTCCATCCTTACTCGCTCCCAATCGGAAAAATACGCCTGGTATATGTTTTGTATAATAGGAAAAATCTTCTCCGCCCATCGATGGTTTAATATAATTAAAGTTTGAATCACCAACTAATTCCTTAGCGGTTTGATCAAGCAAATCAACCATTTGGTCATCATTGATTACACTTGGGTAACCCATGTCGTAATTAAATTCATAATTTGCACCAAAGGCTTCTGTTACACCTTTAATAATACTTTCCATTTTATTCGGCATCGCTTCCCTTACTTCGGGGTTTAAAGTTCTGACAGTTCCAATAAAAGTAACCTCTGGAGCTATAATATTGTAAGCACTGCCGCCCTCAATTTTCCCAATGGTTAATACCGCAGGATCTAACGGATCAATTTGTCTGCTTACAACATGCTGCAATGCTGAAATTACTTCACTTGCTACAGTAATAGAGTCAACAGTTTGATGTGGTCTAGCAGCATGACCGCCTACTCCAATTATTTTTACCTCAAACGTATCAGCTGCAGCCATTGCCTGATTCCGAACTACAGCTAGAGTTCCAGATGGCAGCATAGGATCTATATGTAACCCTGCAATTCTATTAACTGTCGGATTAGATAACACCCCATCCTCAATCATTGCCGGAGCTCCGCCTAATCCCTCTTCAGCAGGTTGGAAAATAAATTTAATGTTCCCCTTCTCTGGTCCTCCCATTTCAGCCAAAACTTTCGCGGCTCCCATAAGCATACTCGTGTGAGCATCATGACCACAGGCATGAGCCTTTCCCGGAACCTTTGAACGATAATCGACTGTTTTCCGATCTTCCATCGGTAAAGCATCCATATCTGCTCTTAATGCAATCGTAGGGCCTTCGCTTTTCCCTTTTATCAATCCAACAACACCAGTTTTTCCGATATTTCTTGTTGTTTCGATTCCTAAAGACTCTAAATGTTCGGCAACAATTTTTGATGTTCTAACTTCTTCAAAACCCAATTCTGGATGCTGGTGAAAATCGCGTCTCCATGTTATTAACTGATTTTTAAGCTCATAGGCTTTTTCAAGAATTTCTGATTTCATTGAAGTTCCCATAGCCAAAATTACCCCCTACTTACTTTTTAATATAATTTTATAAATATATTAAAATTTTTTCTCTTTATTAAAATTGTCTGTCTTTTTAATAGTATTACTATAATACGTTAATGCGTTAATAGTCAAACAATTTTTTTAATATAATTATTCCGACTTATTAAGATAGTCTAATG